>NZ_OMWA01000008.1 GCF_900314615.1 uncultured Methanobrevibacter sp.
AGACCAAAAATGGAATTCTAACATTTTTAGACTTCCAAATGCAAAACTGGACACAAAATCACATAAAAATTAAATAAGCCTATAAAATTTTACAGACTCAATTTTTGCAGAAATTATTAAGTTTGAGCATTGAAAATAAGTCTGACTTATATTGACTGTCATTTTTAGTAATCTTTTTATTAAATATCCAATATATTTAACATTATGATTGGAACAGTTTTTTATTTCCCATGGGAAGTTTCTCTGATATTATTCCTACAAAGTTCGCTTCCGGATTTTGCATTTGGGTTTTTTAAAGTTATTGCAGAGGTCGTTTCTAAAAATGTCCTTGCTTTTTTATTCATTTCAGTCTATTTGGTATACAATAAGGATTGGGGTAAATTCACATTGCTTTCATTGGGTGTGGCCGGTGTGTTCTGTGAATTTATCAAGGTGAGTGTTGCACGTTTAAGGCCATATGCTGTTGTGGATAAAATCAAGTGTCTTTATCCCAATTCGCCTGGTCAGAATCCTATGGACTTTAAAATCCAGGGATATTCCCTTCCAAGCGGACATTCTATGATGGCAACAAACTTGTTTCTGGCCATTCCGATATATCTCAGAAAGATTCCCTATGTAGTTATCGGACTGGTTGGAGTTTTCATTGTTGCACTTTCAAGAGTCGGATTAGGGGTTCACTTTCCGACAGACACTATTGCAGGTTTTATAATTGCTTTGGTGATAATCTTAATATTGTCCCGCATTTATGATAAGCTTGAAAACAGATCATATCTTTATTTGGGTATTGTCGCACTGTCTCTGGTGGGAATTGTATTCTGTCCTGCAATAAGCTATATTAAATATGTAGCATTGGTTTCAGGTATTTCATTAGGTTTTCTTTTTGAGGAAAAATATGTTAACTTTGAAAATCCTAAAAGCAGACGTGATGCAGCAGTCAGATTTGCAGGTGCATTGATATTGTTTGCATTGCTTTTTGGCTTAATCCCGAAACTTGCAGGCGGTGGTGAGTTAATTGATTGTATCAAGTATTCTCTGTTTACATTCATAATACTTGCAGTATATCCTTTAGCCTTTAAAAAGATTGATAGGGATGGATGATTGGTCCATTCTTTAACTTTACTTTTTTTTAAATCTTTTCTTAATATTTATTTCCAGTTTGGACTCAATAATTTTTTTAAGTAGGAAAATTAAATCTATTTTCATGACTAAGCTTTTCAGCAGTACTGATGTCAATAACGTAAGACAGATTGAATGGGATTATGCAAAAGTTTTTGCAATTTTTGCAATGATTTTTGTTCATTTTCTGGCATTCTGCACATTCAGTAAAATAGACTATATTCAGATTCTGCTGATTGCTATTTTGATGTCTTTAATTGTATCTTATCATCCGGACATTACTCTGCAAAATATGTATTTAAATCAGCTTTTGGGCAATTTCATCGAAACTGTCGGGCAGAACATTGTCAGTTGTTTTCCGTTTTTAAACTGGTTTATCATACCTGCTGCGGGAATGCTTTTCGGAAATGATTTGAAAAGGTGCAATGATAAGGATGAATTATATAAACTGATTTTGCGATACACTTCCATAACTGCAGTCATCTTATTGATTTTGGGTTTCATAACAAGGGAAGGGATGTTTGCCATTACAGGAGGAACTGTTCCTGAAAAATTATCCTATTTGCATCTGTCAATGTAGGATATCGTTTTGTTGATTGTAATCATACTTCTGGTGGGATCATTATTTTATTTCATATCTAAAAAAGCATCCCCTAAAATTAACAATTTCATTAAAAGAACAAGTAAAAATGTAACTGCCATTTATATTATTCAATGGGCGTTAATTCTTCTTTTAAATTATGTAAATCAATTCGTTGATGTTGAAAGCAATATGATATTGCGCAACGTAACGTTTTTGGCTGTGATAATTCTTTCACTGCTGATGGCTGAGGGATATGAAAAAATTAAAAGTCATATCTGCAGGAATTGAGTTAATTGGCATGCTTTAACATTTTCTTGTACATACATGTTTTTTTTAATTAAGCAGTACTGAAAATATTTCTTATTGATGAAATTAATAGATTATAGTTGTATTCAGCATATCTAACAAAATTAGTTATGTGCTTAGAATTGTGGAGGATAATAAATGAATGATACTATTAGGCAACACTCTTGGATTCCGCTGATATTGGTGGCATGCGCTTCCTTTATCTAAATGGTGCAAGAATACCTCGACGTCTATAACATCGAGGTAGTTCAAAATGATGAATTTAATCTACATTATCATTTATTATTCATCAAATTAATTTTTAAGAGTTAATATTTCATGAGTAATGCTTCATAATATGTAATATTAATCATTTTTATTCAATATTCTTGTAGCTATTTTCCATTAAAATTATACTTTTAGAACAGTAGAATGTTTCTATAATTTGTAAAATAAATTTTGTAATAAAAAAAGAAATGAATAAGAGGGTATTATCTTATTCTATTGTAAACAAATGCTCCGATTGCAATTGCGACAAATGCGACTACTAAAATTACTGCATTTCCAATGACATTAACCAGGAAACTACCTATTGATTTCAGGAAGTCGATAATTGCCTGTATTAGTGCTGTGAGCTGATTGATTAATTCAGTAAGGAAATCTATTAATGCATACAGCAATCCTATAAGCCACTGTATAAGTCCGATAATGTATGAGATAAGTCCTATAATAGCATTTATTATGGACATGATCAAGTTTATGAGCTGCTGAATTGCATTCAATATAAGATTTAAAAGTCCTGCCAGTTCTTTCCATATCGAATCAAGCATAGCTATAAGCTGGTGAATAGCATCTATCAGAGACTGCAGTTCCGCCATAAAGTTATTATACATATCCATAAGTCCCTGAATAAATGTTGCAATCATTAAAAAGTCATTCATTAATGTGTCGAAAATAGGTTTCCAGCTGTCATAGAGAGCATTCATGAGAGAAGCCAGATAATCATATAAGGCCTGTAGGAATGTGGCATTTGTGTCATTACCTAATGTCTGGTTTAAACCGGTAATGTTGGTTGCATTTGTTGCATTGGTTATATTATTGGTTGTGTTGGTTAAATTTGTCACATTATTGGTTTGATTTTCACCTGCTGCATTATTGATTGATCTGAATGATACTTTATATGCAAAATAATCTGTTTTGTTTTTTGATACGGATTTTAAAACTTCAAAATTAAAAACAGCTTCAGTACTGTTGTCTATTTTAACAACTGCATGGTCGCCTACTTTTTCGTTTGACTTTGCAATGGCATCACCGATTTTGCCGCCTGCAGAACCGGTTTTGACAATGCTGGAAATCACGCTTCCAATCCTGTCGGCTGAATGATGTCTGTAGCATTCAATTACAGCCTGTTTTAAAGTATTTGAATTGTCTGCATGTGATGATGATGCGCGATTGAATTGATCTCCTGATTTTGCAGGGGATTTTGAATAATCAAGAATAAATCCTCTAAATCCGTCGCTGAATATAATGTCGTTTCCGCTTCCTTTAGCAGTAACGTCGCCCTTTTTATCATCCGTTTTATTTTTATTCTTTTTCTTATTTTTGTCTGTGTTCTTTTTTGTATCCTTTTTATCGTCATCCGATGTATCATCATCATCGGAGTCGTCTCCATCGACTGTGCTGTCATCACTTGGTGGTGTGTTATCATCTTGTGTGGCATTGTCCGCTACAACAATACTTAAACAGCAAAAGGATATTAATATAACCAGAATCAATGCAACTATCTTTTTGTCCATATTATTCCTCTATATTAATTATTTTATTATTCATATATATTAAGATTATTGTAATCAGACGATATTCCATATGTTAATTGGTGAGATTTTGTTTAATTGTCAGTTAAATTTTAAATACTATTATCTAAAAATATATATCCATAAAGCAGTTAAGTTATGTGATAAATATGAATTTACGTGAAATTATAATGGATGCTATTAAATATCCTATTAGCGATACTCGAAAATTTTTAATATTCTGTGTTTTAATTATTATAATGAGCTTATCAACAGTTCTTCCGTCTTACGGACTTAAAAATGACACTTTATCTCTTATTTTAAGTCTTGTGACTTTAATTGTTTCATTCATAGTTTTGGGATACTCAGTAGATGTCATTAAAGGCGGAGTTGAACGTGAGGATGTGCTCCCTGATTTTGATTATGTAAAACAGTTTGTCATGGGTATTAAGGCAATGATTTTAGACATTATCTATTTCATCATACCTGCAGTCATTGTCATAATTGTTGCTTCCGCAACAGGACTGTTTACATCATTCACCAAAATAGTTTATGCAAGCATTGACGCTATGGCTAATGGTGCAGAAAATGCTACAATGATAATGTCAGCAATTCCAAAAGCGACAATGAGCTCATTCACTAATGCGTTAACTGTTACTTTAATTGTTGCAATCATATTATTTATCATATTTTCATTGCTATCATTTGCAGCATTAATCAGATTTGCAAAAACCGGAAGTGGAACTGAAGGTCTTAGATTCAGGAAAATAATCGGGGACATGTCTAATGTCGGCTTTTTAAAAATTATTGTTACACTGGTTGTAATTTATATAATTGCGTTTGCAATGGCATTTGTCATTGGACTCATAGGTCTGATTCCGTATATTGGTGTTTTCATAGGTATGTTTGTTGGAATACCATTTATGATGCTGTTTTCATACAGAGCTATCGGTTTATTATTTGCTGATGCATAATATTAAACCATTTTCTTCTTTTTTATATTTTTTTAGACTTGTTGCAGGTAAACTATCCGGATGATGGTGGCTGTAAATTTTTATATGTTAAGTGTGTTCAATCTCTTTCTACCATATATTTGACTATTAAAAATCCACCTAATACGGCACTGAATACGAATCCTGCCAGTCCCAATATGGAAATATCAAATAATTTAGGTCCTACATTGCTTACTAATGTCAGTGATGAACCTAAAATTAATGCAGACAATATCAATGATACTGACAGTTGATTTGCAAGTTCGCTGATTTCAAGGTGTTTCAGGTTTACTTCAAGCTGTCCTTCTTCCAGTTTGGAAATTGTGTTGTTTATTGTATCAGGCAAGTCTTTTGCGAGATGTTCCAATTGCATGATGTAGTTTACACTTACTCTTCCCAATCTTCCGGGACTGTATTTGTTAATCACTATTTTTCTGGATAATTTCTTTAATTCGGTTGCGGCGTTGAAATCGGGATCTAACTTTTTACCGGTATCTTCAATTAAAGCAATTCCCCGGCCGATCATTACGAATTCTCTTGGCAGGCTGACCTCATGTTTAAGCATTACATTAAGCAAATCTTCAATTGCACCGTCCATGTTTTTCAGCTCGGCACCGTAATAACGATTTAACAAATCATCAATGTCTGCCCTTAGGTCCTCTGTATTTTGTGAAGGTGTAATGATGTCCATGTAGATTAACTGCTTGATGATGTTATTGGAATTTCTACTAATTAAAAGAAGAATCAGTTCCGCAAGGGTTTCTTTAAAATCCTCATTTAATATTCCCATCATCCCCATGTCAATATAGCATAGTTTATTGTCTTCAGTGACAATCAGGTTTCCAGGATGGGGGTCTGCATGGAAAAATCCGTCTGTCATAATTTGTTTAAAATAAGATTTAACACCATATTTTGCTATTTTTTTCTTATTGATTTCCGGATATTCGCCTTTAATCAAATCTGTAACTGTAATTCCTTTTATTAGTTCCATCACGATTACTTTTGAAGTGCAGTAGTCTGTATATGCTTTGGGAATTTTGACATAGTGAATTCCTCTGAAGTTTTTTGAAAGATTTTGCATATTCATTACTTCATCCAAATAGTTAAGTTCTTTAAATATTGACCTTTCAAACTCCTTAACAACTGCAGGCAAATTGTATGTTTGAGTTTGGTGAATGTATTTGTCAATCCTTGTTGCCAAAAATTTCATTATTTCTACATCAGATTTTACAATTTCATATGAATTAGGCTTTTGAACTTTAACTGCAACATATTCTCCATTTTCTTTTAATTTTGCAGTATATACCTGTCCAATTGAAGCTGAACCGATAGGAGTTTCGTCAATTTCTGAAAAAATTTCATCAATTGGCTGTTCAAGTTCACTTTCAATAACTTCCTTTATTTCATTAAACGGTGTGATTGGAGTGTTGTCTCTTAAGGATTCGAGCTCTTCAGCGGTTTCGACTCCAATAAGATCAGGTCTTGTACTTAACATCTGACCTAATTTGATGTAAGCAGGACCTAATTCTTCAAATACTTTTCGGATTCTCACTGGAATAGATTCTTCTGCAGTTTCTTCTTCTTTTTTAATTATACGATTTCTTACGCCTGGAAATTTTTGAAAAAAATTATTTTCCTCAATTAGATATCCGAAATAGTTCTTTTTAAGAACATGATATATTTCATTAACTCTTTTTATATTTTCGTTTTGAGGATGAGCAATTACTTTCATTACATAAAAATAGTAAAAAGTAGTATATGTTTTTTTAGAATTTTTCTAAAATTCTAGCATATACGGCTTTTAATTCATCATCTGATTTTTCATATATTCTTTTCAGAATTAATTCGGGTGTACTTTTTGCAAGGAAATTCATTTTAGGTGTTCTATCAACAATTAAATTATAGTTTTCATCTAATCCTTTAGCTTCAATACCGTCCACTCTGATGTCTGTGTAATTCATTAATTCACGGGCCATGTGAGTGACGATAACTCCATAAGAATTGGATTCCTTAATCATATCAATGAATGTGGATATGATTTTAACTGCTGCATCAAGTTCTGTAATTCCCTCAAGTTCATCAAGTAATACTAACTTTTCACTATTGGTGGTGACGATTGGTATGAACACATTTAAGAATGATTCGAATGCACCTGCATCTAAAGATCGTTTTTTAGAAAAGTGATAAATTTCATCACATAATTTAATCTCAGCTTTATCTGCACTTACCGGAAGTCCCATCTGGGCCATAATCTGAATTTGTGTTAATGTTTCAAGAAGTGTGGTTTTACCACCGCTGTTTGCTCCAGTTAAAAGGGCGATATTTTCATCTTTTGTCAGCTGATAATCGACAGTCTGAACATAATCTTCGTCTTTTTTAAGTGCAAGTTCCAAGTGCAGCGCTCCGTTTAATTTAATTTCATCTCCAAATTCCGGTTTGCACAGCCCATATTCATATGCAAAACTGCCTAAACTGAATTCATAATCAAATCTTATGGCATCTTCAACTTCTTCAATTGCTCTTTTCTTGATTGAGTTCAATTCGATTGCTGCACTTTTTTTAATGTCAAATATGTCGTTTTCCTTTTTGGATGACTGTTCCAGGGTCACTCGTTGAATTTCATTTTCATCAATTTGGATAGGATATGTTCTTAAGAATGGATCAAAACTTAGTCCAGTTTTCTCACGAATAATTTCTTTGCGTTTATTGATAATTTCGTCAAATATTTTACTTATTTTTGGTGGGAAGTTATTGTTTAATAAGTTGAGTATTTCATCTCCTTCAAGGTCAACCTGTTTTATTGATTTTTCCAGCTCGTCATCCATCTCATCTTTCAGTGAATTAACAAGTTCTTCAATATTCACTTCCCTTTTGTCAATGATATTGAGTTCATCAAGTATTGGAATGATGTCTCCCAAAACACTTTCCTTATTTCTGATTTTTTGAATTTCATGAACTCTGTTGAAAAGGTCCTTATTCTGCATAAAAAAGTTAATTATCTTTTCGGGAACAATTTCATAATCATTGTCTTCAATGTTGATCATTACAAGGTTTGGCATTCCTTCAAAATCAAGAATGCCTTCTGAATATACATAAAACACCAAATCATAATTCATCATTTCTTCCTGGAGCAATGGTGAATCGCTTGCTGTAAGAATTGGGTAATACTGGTTTAGGCCTAAATCGCAAAGATATGAATTGTCTTCTTCACGTTCTACAAGGATAACTTTACTTGGATCATATTCCGCTTTAGCTTCTTCAACTTCTTTCAGATTCTTCATTAATCCTCTTAGTTTGATAATTGGAAGCTGTGAAACATGTTCCTTTGCATTCATTACAAAATCGAGCTGTGAATTGATTTTGTCAATATCTTTTGAAGGGGAAAGCAGCAATATTCTGTTTTTGGAATATGCTGTGTTTGAATATGATAATATCTTGTTTATAATGTCTTCATAGAGCTCCATTGCTCTGTCACTTTTGATGAATTCATATTCAGGATTGTTTAATAGTTGATTCATTATTTCGATAGCTTTTCTTTGGCTTATCCCTTCTATATTTGATATTTTTTCAACATCAACATTCTCAACTATTTTCTGGAGTTCTTCTTCTCCGCCAACGCTGTTTATTATTTTTTCGGATATTTTATCGCCTATCCCTTTTATATCTTGCAATGTAATTCTTTCTCCTTGCATTTTTACCAAACCCTTTTGTAGTTAAAATATAAGTTTTAATATATATTCAATCTTGCCGAGAGCATTTGAGAAGTAATATCAGTAGTTACCTAATGTATTTTTAGGACTGTATTTAAGCAGTTCTTTTTCATTGATATTTCCTTTGATTGCCTGTTTATAGATATCAATCATTTTATAGTATTCATCATCTCTCCATCGGCCGTCTATTGAGAAATTGCAAAAACCAATCTTTTTTAGATGATTGATTTCATTTATTAATGAAAGGTCGCTGTCATCAAATATTTCCAGTTCTTCCTGTGAAATGCTTTTATGAATCGGATATCGGTTATTCTTTCTATCAGTTAAATAAAACTTGTTCCTGTTTTTAATTTGTTTAAATTCCTTTTTGGACAAAATTGAGTATCTGCTTTTCATCAGTTCAACAGATCCCTGAACAAGCATTTCAATTTTTTGAGGATTTCCGGCATTATTCATAATGTTTTCATAGTCTTTTTTAGTTAATTCCGGAGATAACGTAATTATTCTGTAGTTTTCTAAACTTTCCAAAGATCGTGTATTTGTAATGTTCATTGAATAAGGTCCATATTCTCCGTTAAAGTTACCTGTCATAATTGGCAGTGAATAATGCATCTTGTTAAGTATTCCTCTTACTTTGTTCAATGTTTTAATTAATTTGTCATGTGTAATGTCCGGCCATTTCCAGATTATCTCGTAGTCTTTACCGTAGGAAATCTCCAAGGCCTCTTTTATGAAATTCACCATGTAATTGATATTTGGTGTATTTGGACCTGTTATGTCCACGTCATCGTGTTCGGGAGGAATTTCAAGATAAATCCGTCTGACATTATCAATCTTTTTTAAGTGATTCAGGTTGTTTGTGTAAAATGAAAAGATAATCGGATTTTCATCATGATCTATTTTTTCATTTGTCAATGTAATTTTTTTGTATTCATGTTTGTAGGAATTTTCAGCTTCTCTTTTTAACTCTTCAAAGAGATTTCTTCTAAGTTCATTTAGTTTGCTGATTGGAATGAATAACGTTCCGTCATAGTTGATGTTGATTTGTGTTATATCATATGGGTAGCTGTCAGTTTTAGCAAGCTGTTTTTTAACGGTTTGTGATGTAACGCTCTTTTTTATAGGTTTTTCAAAAGGAGTATCTCCTCTTATCTCACATTCAATCTGTCTGCGGTTTGCAAGTGTCAGCTTTCCTTTTAAATGCGGAAACTTATTTTTCAGTGAAAATGTTAATGTAAGCTTTGATTTGATAAAGCTTTTTCCTTTAGTTTCAATTTCCTTGACTTTCTTGCTTAAATTGTTTCTTTTGGTGAGATACACATTGGAATCAGTCAAATCAAAAGTGCTTTTCTTGTTCTGCCAAACTTTTTTAACAATCATCACTTTGTCCTTGCGGGCAAAATCTTTAATCTGTTTATTTTTACCTTTTTTATAATGATTTGATGTTGTAATGATTGGATTTTGAGATATTTCCAGTCCGTAATCATTATTTTTCTTAACAATAAGCAATCCGTCACCTTTTTCAGGCATGGTTTTGATAGCATCATCAATTCTCACCGCAATCTGATTTTTGCTTGAGTCTATGACTTTACCTATCTTCAAACCGATATGTCCTGCTCTGATGCTTCTTTTGGATTTGTGGCTGAACTGTCCTTCAACAAATCCTCTGTTGAATACCAGGCTCAGCTCTTCGTCATTGCTGTTTTTCATACTTTTTAGCTTGTTCAATGCTTTTCTGTAATTGCTTACTGCAATTGCCAGGTATTCCTTGCTGCGCATTCTGCCCTCAATCTTTATGCAGGATATGTTCAAATCAGCAATTTCCTTTAGCTGATTGAACAGGCTTAAATCACAGGGTGAGAGATAATAATCATCTCTTTTAATTCCGCTTATTTTATATTTCTGGCGACATGGCTGGGCACAGGTTCCTCTGTTTCCGCTGCGTCCGCCTTTAAAACTGCTCATGAGACATTGTCCTGAATATGAATAGCAAAGCGCACCATGCGCAAATATTTCAAGTTCCATATTTGTTTTAAGTTGTGAAATCTCTTCTTTTCTCATTTCACGTGGAAGAACAACTCTTCTAATTCCTTTACTTTCAAGATAATCCAGTTTCAGCTGATTTTCACAGGTCATCTGGGTTGATGCATGAATTTTCAGATTTGGAAGATGCTTGTTTATCAGTTCGATTAGTCCCAAATCCTGAACCAAAACGGCATCGACTCCGATTGCATATAGCTTTGAGAGATAGTTTATAACCTCTTCCAGTTCATCTTCTTTAATTAGTGTGTTGACGGTAACGTAAACCTTAACATTGTGCAGATGTGCTATGTTTACTGCATCGTTAATTTCATCTAATGTAAAGTTCTTGGCAAACTTGCGGGCTCCGTAATCCTTTCCGGATAAATATATGGAACTGGCCCCTGCATTTATTGCCACTTTCAAATGTTCCATTGAACCGACCGGCGATAGCAATTCAGGAATTCTCATTATTTGTCCTCGTGTAATCTGCCTTCAATGTAATTTCCCTTGTTGATGTAAGACTGTGAGAAATCCATTATCTGATATTTGTATTTTGTAAGTTCCTCTTGGTCTTTATTTTTAAGGCTTTCATTATAAATTGATAAAATCTGGGAAGTGTATTTTTCATTGGAGTATCTGCAATCCACAATCAGTGAGTCAAGACCCATCTTCTTGATTTCATTCATTTCTTCAATCAGGCACAGGCAGTCTTTGTTGATGATGTGGCTCTGTCTGTTATAGTCAAAGAATACTTTATATTTGAATTTCTTTCTTTTTTTATCTTCCAGGGTTGCATAATCTGCATCATTTGATATGATGAAGTCTTTACCGTCATTTAAATTGGTAAAGTCGTCTTTGCTTACAATAACTTCAAGGTTACCGTTGACAATCATCTCAAGGTCTATGTTTCTGTCATGATTTCTAAGGGATAATTCCCTGATTTCTTCTCCTGAAAGTTCAGATGATAAAATCAGTGATTTGAATCCTGAAGCATTTAAATTATGAACGCAAAAGCTGTTCCAGACATTCAGATTGTGATTTCCGTAGATGTTGCAGTCAAATATCTTGTTCATTCCAGGGAAATCTCCCATAACTGAAATGATTATTCCTTCATCTTCAAGCTCCTTGACGATTTGGTTGCATCTGACTGCATCCTCTTCGCTTATAAATGATGATAAAACCCAAACAAATTCTGTTGGAGCAGCCATTAAGCTTCCCTGCTTTAATGTTTCTTTAATGTTGTCAAAGTAATCTTTCGGATTGTTGTAATGGCAGTTCCCGTCAAAATATATTCGTTTTAAATCGAAACCTGAAGCCGCTTTAATCTGTGAGATATCATCGATAAATATTGACAGTTTCGGAGTCTTGTTTTTGAGTTTGCCTTTGTTTGCATCATAGTCTTCAAAGAATTTTGTTAAGTCCTTACGCACGGCTTTAACGGATTTCTTTGTAGGGGTGTAATGTTTCATCAGTAAATCTGTTGCTGTGTCTAGAATTTCACGCCTGATCTGGTTGATTTCACTGATTGGTATGAAAATATCTTTCGGCATATTGTTGAATCTGATTTTATTGATGTAGAACGGTGTTCCTCCTGTCTTTTTAAGCTGTTTTTCAATGGTTTCTTCACTGACAGGCTTATTTTTAGCCTTTTCAAATTTATCCAATGTTTTATGTCTGAAATTAATAAGTTCATCGTCCAGGTAATATTCAACTTTGGTAAATAAATTTAAATTTTCATCCCAAGTCAATGATAAATTGATTCCAACATTGTTTTTTATGGTCTCTTTTTCGAACTGCTTTAAATATTCGTGTGTTGATTTGGAATAGCTGATGAATACTTCAGTTCCGACCTTGACAAGTCTTGTTGTGTCTATAATAATCTCGTTTTCATCCTGCTTTATGATGTTTTCAAGATATATTCCCTTAATCTTGCCGTTGTATTTGAATGCAATTCCGTCTCCCGGTTCCAAAATGACTGGAATTTCATGGTTTTTAACTTCAATTGTAATTTTTGTACCGTCAATATCAGTTATATCTCCAATGTATAGTCCTTCATGGCCTGAATGGCCCCTTCCCATTACTTCTCCAGGAGTATCTCCCATCATATATCCGTTTGTAAACTGTCTGTTGAACACAAGGTGCAGGTCTTTTTTGTAATCTCCTTCATTTCCATCGATAAGGTTTCTGTAGCTGTTTACGATTGTTCCGATATAATCTCCGGATTTCATTCTTCCTTCAAGTTTCAGGGATTTGACTCCTGCATCAGATATGGCTTTGAGATTATTGTAGGTTGCAAGGTCGTGTGTTGAGAGAAGATATCCGTTTCCTATGTTGTATCCTCTGTATTTCAAGCGGTATTCCCTTCTGCATGGCTGAGCACATGCTCCCCTGTTTCCGCTTCTCCCGCTGTTGTATGAAGACATGTAACATTTTCCGCTGACACAATAGCACAGTGCTCCATGGCCGAATGTTTCAATGTCCATGTTGATACCATCTTTTTCAAGCTGTTCTGTTGTCTGTTGGATCTCTTCAATTGTGACTTCTCTTGGCAGTACAACCCTTTTTATGTTATTTTCAGCAGCCCATTTTATTGATGAATAATTATTCAGGCCCATCTGTGTTGATGCATGAACTTCCAAATCCGGAATGAATGTTTTTAAAAGCCATATCAGTCCGAAATCTTGGACAATAACTGCATCCACTCCAATCTGGTATAATTTGAACAAGTATTTTAAAACATCAACAATCTCAAAATTGTTAATCAGTGTATTGACGGTAACATGAACTTTAACGCCATTTAAATGGGCATAATTAACTGCTTTTTCTATTTCTTCCATTGTAAAATTCTTGGCATATGCTCTGGCACCATAATTTTGCCCGGCGATATAAACTGCATCTGCACCTGCATTGACTGCGATAACTAACACTTCATAAGAACCTGCCGGAGCCAATAATTCCTCTAAAACCATTTTATTTAAACACCTTTTCGATTATTCATTTATATTTTTGTAATTAATTATATATTAAATTAAAACATAATCTATTTTATGTACATAGTATTTGAAGGAATAGACGGCGTCGGCAAATCAACCCAAATCCAGATGCTGGCCGAATGGCTTGAATCTAACGGTTTTAGAGTCGAGACATTGGTGGAACCTACTGATTCAGAAGTTGGAAAACTTATTAGAAATCTTCTTCAGCATCCTGATGCTCAAAGCGATAAGTTTCAAAAAATTTTGGCTCTGCTTTTTGCAGCTGACAGGATGATGATAATGGATAAGCTAGAAGATGAGTCTAAAATAATTATTTCAGACAGGTCATTTATTTCATCACTGGCTTATCAGGAACCTGCTGAATGGGTTGAAACCTTAAACAGGTATGCGAAAAAGCCTGATTTGCTGATTTTATTGGATTTGGATGCTAAAAAGTCTGTTGCAAGAACATCTGGTGAAGATACATTTGAAAATGTGAATTATTTGACTGATGTTAGGCAAAATTATCTCAAACTGGCTGAAAATTACACTCATGAAATAATAGATGCTGATAAGGGAATAAATAAGGTATCTTCGGATATCAAAAAGGCAGTAGCGCCGTATCTGGGAATTTGTCCGGATTGCATTAGGTGATATTTATGAAAACTTTAGTTGCGTATTATTCAAGAACAAACATTACAAAAAAACTTGCATTGGAGATTGCAGAAGCGGTCAATGCAGATACAGAAGAAATCATTTCAAAGGTAAATTATGATGGAAAATTAGGTTATGTCCGTGCAGGCAAAGACGGCATGTCTGCAAAAATAATTGATTTAGAGACATTAAAGTATGATCCTGCCGATTATGATTTGATATATCTTGGAGTTCCTGTTTGGGCAGGCAAAGCTGCAAATCCGCTTATTTCTTATATCAAACAGAACGAAGGTAAATTTAGTAATGTCAAATTCTTTGCAACTGCGGGTAAAAGCGGTTTTGAAGGAGCATTTAAACAAATGGAGGAGTTTGTCGGAAGATCTCCATTGAAAACACTGGCTTTAACTACAAAAGAAGTAAAATCCGGTGAGTATAAAAATAAGTTAAATTCCTTTTTGGAATAGTTTTCTCTTTTTTAATTTCTATTTTTTTTTTATTTGCACCGGATGTGCTTGATCCGGTGCAATTTCGGTATTTTGGATTAATGTTTAGATTTGTTTATATCATTAAAGAATTAATGATATCAGAACAAATTGATGTTGAGGTTTGAAAATGTCTAACAAATCGATATTATAATAACTTGTTCATTGGGTGGTAATCTACAGGTTCAGTTCCTAAAGGTTTAGCAGCTTCAGAGATGAACATATCAGTTTGAGCTACTGCAGGAAATGCGATGTCTGCATTTTCTATAGGTCCAAATAAAACAAAGTCTCCTGCACACATTACCTGTACAATGTTCGCACCAATGTCACAAACGGTAAATGCAGTTTTATTACCTGCTTTTTTATATTCTCTTAACCAGTCCCATGCGGATTTAATTATTAAAATAACTATTTTAAATTATACTGAGCTGATTTTACTTATTTTTATTTGTATTTTTTTGTAATATGTTGTAAAAATTAGTTTACATAAAAATTAATTGATTTATTTTAATTTAAATTTTTCAAATTTTTTTTATTAAAAATAGGAATGTAGTAATTTTAAAAAATGTTCAAAAATAAATGTTTTTTAAAGAAAATTATGGTGATTTTTCTATGGTGTGGTGTTAATTAAAAAAGTAGAAAAGGAAACTTGAAATTATTCATTTCCTTCTAATTCTTCTAATCTTTCACGAATAGCATTTTCCAAGAATTCTCTTACTTTTACAAGCTCATCGTATTCTCCGATTAATTTAGGTCCAAATTCAGTTTGTTCTAATTTAATGTCGAATTTTTCATAAGCATGAGCAAGCATCTGTTCGCCGACACCGTTAGGTATGCCCATTTCGAATTCTTCTTTTTCTTCTACAGCCATTTAATTTTCCTCCATGTATTCTCTTACAGGTGCAAAGAATTCAATTAAGAAATCTTTGATTCCGTTTTTCAAATCCATTGGATGTAAGTTACCTTCACTGAAGTCTTTAATTAACTCATCGTGTGTCAATTCGATGTCTCCACCGAATTTTTCAGGTCTTTTAATAAGTAATGTGTCTTGATTAGGGAATACGAAAGTTTCAGCTATTTCAATCATAGGGTTTCCTTCAACTTCTCCCTGAGGGCAGAAACTTTTCTTGATCTTTTTAGTAATTTCTTCAACGCTGTCGTCTACTGCAATGTAGTTTCCTTTACTGGATGACATTTTAGCATCACCGTCAAGACCGTGTAATAATGGGGTATGAATACAGACAGGTACATTTTCACCGATTTTTTCCAGGTTTTCACGAGCCAGCATTTGGATTTTTCTCTGTTCCATTCCTCCAAGAGCAACGTCAACTTCTAATGCAGCCATATCTACAGTTTGCATAATCGGATAAATTACGCTTGCTACTTTAGGATTGTCGTCTGCACGGCTTACCTGATCCATACTTCTTCTTGCTCTTTTTAAAGTAGTCATTGTAGCTAATTGATAAACTTTATCAGTATAATCTCCTTCAAGTTGGAATGATGAACCTAAAACATATTCTGTTGTTTCATCAAGACCTAAAGCCTGGAAACATTTCTTGTTGTATTCTGCGGTTTCAGCTATTTCTTCAACGGTTCCTTTTCCATTTAAAAATGCATGATAATCTGCTAAAAGGATTTTGATTTTAAAACCTAACTTTTGTAATTGCTTTAATTTCTGTACAGTTACTGCATGTCCCAAATGGATTTTTCCAGAAGGTTCATAACCTGTATAAGCTATAGGCTGGTCTTTTTTAAGAACTTCTTTTAATTCTTCTGTGTCTATAACTTCAAGGGTTCCTTTCTCGATTAACTGAATTTTTTCTTCAATATTCATTTTATCACTTTAACTATAATAAATAAACGTAATTGTCAATTCTGATGAGTTTAACTTCTTCTCCAACGTTATACTTTTCGTATTCATCTTTCATATCCAAATCAACTGCGGAATAGTCGATTGGATCTAATACTTGTATGAATTGTGGAGATTTTGAGATAACGGTTGTAGTTTCAACTTCATCCGCTTTTTTTACAAGTTCAATATCTTCCATATTTTTCATTGGAATATTCTGTTTTTTGCCTGTGGAAATTTCGCATCCGACGAAACTGTTTTTGCTGATGTTTGTAAGGTGGATGATTTTATCTTCATATCTTATGAAATCATTAATTTCAGCTTCAGGAATTCTGACTGAAATCCAAACTCTGTAAAGTCCTTTTCCGGTTGATTTGTCTTCACTTATCAGTCTTGGAGATTCTTTTATTATGCCTCCAAATTCCTCTTTCAGTGCTTCGGCTACTTTTTTACCGGATTTGAAAGAACCTATGTAATAATCATAACCTTCTTTCAGTTTTGCAATCTGAGGACAATATGCCAATTTATCTGATGATGCCTGTTTGTTTAGAGTTCTTTCAACTATTTCATCAGCTTTTGCATATTCTTCACTTTTGATTTCTCTTTTATCTGCTCTAAACTGAACCACAGTTTCATAATATCCTGATTGGATTTTACTGCATGTCGGACAAACTGTTTTTTGAATTTTTACTTCAGTGTCATGTGTTTCTTCAATCTGAACTCCATGAACTTCTCCAACAACTTCAACATAACAGCTGGCAATTGTGCCTTTGATATTGTCAATTTCAAGATTGATTATTTCGTTAGAAACTTCATCTGCAATTTTAATGTTTCTTTCAAGTGCTCTGTAGATAATTTCTTCTTCTGGAATGAATTCTTCGCTCCATTTGCCTTCTTCAAGTTTGCTGTTGCAGTGGCTGCATATCTGTACTTCAATACGTTTTGGAAGTTCAATCATTTGAAATTCCTTTAAAAAACAGTCTATGCAGATGTCGCCAACCATCTCTTTATCTGTACTTCCGCACTCTGGGCAAAACATAATATCAATAAAAATAAATAAAAAAAGTAGAATTATAATGATTTTAAAGGTGCTGTAGCACCGCAAGCAGCACATTTAAGCAAGAATATTCTACCTTCTCTTATAATTCTAGTATCCGGTCTGTTACATTCGTGGCAAATTACATATTTGTCTACATAATCTTCAATTCTTTCGTTGATTAAGTAATGGGTAAATTTACCCTGTAATATTGCTCTTTGACCTTCAATATTTCCTGCTGTACCTAATTCTCTCATTAAGAATTTTAATAAATGCTGTGGGTCTCTATTTAAACCTTCTGCAACATCTTTAAAGTTTTTAATAAAGGTTCTATTACCTTGGATATCTGAATAAGCTTTAGGAATTTTGAATCTTTTGTGTTCAAATACTTCAGGAGGTAATTGGTCAATTGCTCTTTCTAATAAATCTTCGTATTTATCCATGTTATCTCTCCTATAAAAATTAGTATAAGTATAATATATTAAATTTTAATTTAATCCTTTATTAATGTATTGTTAATTTAAGGTGATTGGAAAAAATTTTCTAAAACGGTTATAAAAAATAAAAAATGTGGAAATATTAAACACGTTTAATATATCCTGTATTGGGATGGTAGATTAATCCTTTTTGGTTTAGGTTTCTAACAATTGATTCGACTTTTTCCTCACTCATGTCATATTTGTCTGCCATGTTTGAGATTAAAACATTGACTGGTGCTTGATTGCCGAATTCCTCTTCAAGAAGACCTATTTCTTCCATTACTCTCTGCATTTTTTCTCTCTCGGAAGTAGGTGTTCTTCCTTCCATAACTTCGATATCAATTTCACCGGTTTCAGGATCAACTCCCACTTCTTTAAGACATGCCATTTGGAGTCTGACAGCTTTTTCAGCATCTTCCTTATCGACTGTGTCTTTAAGTTTGATTTTAGCACTGGCTTCTGATAAACGGATAATAGCTTCTAGCTGTCTTGCAGTAATTGGAACTGGGGCTTGTTCTTCAGAATTGCTGTTCCTTGTGCTGACATAGAATTCCCTTAGAATTTCGTTAGCTTCATCTGTTAAAACAGGATGGACATTTTTACGTGCATATGCAATATATTTCCTAAGCAGTTCCGGTTCAATTTCATAATCAACTGTGTTTTCCTGGTGTATTTTCAGAATATGCTCTGCTAATTTTGAGTCTCCTTCTACACTAGGTTTATCTTCAATTACGAAAATCAAATCAAAACGGGAAATAATCGGTGCAGGCAAATCGATTTGTTCTGCAAGTACTTTGAATCTGTCGAATCTTCCGAATTTAGGGTTTGCCGCAGCAAGAACTGAACACCTTGAGTTCAAAGTAGCCATAATCCCTGCTTTTGCAATACTTACTGTCTGCTGTTCCAATGCTTCGTGAAGTGCAGATCTGTCTTCGGATCTCATTTTATCGAGCTCGTCAACACATACGTTACCCTGATCCCCGAGAACTAATGCACCTGCTTCTAAGGACCATCCTCCAAGTTCGTCTCTTACTGCTGCTGCAGTCAGTCCTGCACCTGTTGTACCTTTACCACTTGTGTAAATACTTCTTGGTGCAAGTCTTGAAACGTATTTCAGTATCTGGGATTTACCGATACCAGGATCCCCTACAATAAGGATGTGTATGTCTCCTCTTAATTTGGTTTCATCCTCTAGCTGTTTTGCAGCTCCTCCAAATAATTGCAGTGCAATAGCTTCTTTAACTTCTCTGTATCCTCTGATTGAAGGTGCAGTTGATTTAATAATTTTATCATAAATATTAGGGTCTTTTGACAGTTCTATAATTTTTTCTTCGTCTTCTTCAGAAAGCTGGAGTTCCTCAAACTCCTGTTCCAGCGGTTCGATATGATTGACATAAATATAATTTTTAAATTTTCCGCTTCTCTCTTCCCTGAATGTTCTTAAAGTTCCGGTGATTCTCACCTTGTCTCCAGGGTTTAGCTGGTCTACCAAATCGTCTTCCAGAACCATCAGCATCTGTTTAGGTTCTGTTCCTCCGGATAAATTCTCTAAAGGTTCCTGCATTCTTGCAGTTTGAGTATCGATATATTTTGATTCTTCCTGAAGTAATCTGAATGATCTTCCACCACATTCACTGCACAATGACGGTTCAATAATTCTGTTTCCGGAACTCTGCTCGACCTCATGCAATCTCATACATCCTCTACATTCGAAAACACCAGTTTCAATACGTGGTCTTATTTCATCTGTTTTTCTCACAATTCCGTCTGCTGCAACAAAGGTTCCGATATACTTACTTAACAACGTTTTCAATGGAATTATGTTGGACATATTCTCAAAACGAATGTTTATATCAGCATCCTTAACGAGAGGATCAATATTTTTAATAGCCATCTGTGCAGCTTCGATAACCTCTTCAGGTTTATCTATTAACAAATCCGCAAGGTCAGGATCAAATATTTCGAGCTGGTTATAGTCTACGGTAAGTGATCGCTCATCCGGATATGTTTCAAGTATTTCAAATACGTCATCTTTATATGATGTCGCAAAAAATTCTTCGAATTTTATAATTGATGTTTGAGATTTAGTAGTAGAATTCATTATCTAATACTTATTATTTCATTACTTAAAAAAATATTGCAAGAGAGCATTTGATAAGTAAAAGATATATATTAAAATTTATATATCTAATAGTTAATTAGAAAATTAATTTTTTAAATGAGGTTATTATGAGGAAATCTAGATTAAGCTTATTCAAATCTACTTCTATGTTAATTTCCGTTGTTGGAATTATAATGGTGATTGCCACAATCATAGTTGTAGCTTATGTGGGTTATAGTATGGTTTCATCAGGTATTACTAATGAAATATCATCCGGTACTCAATATGATGAGCTCGCTGAGCTAAAAGCATCATACAGTAACCTGTCAGTCAAGTTTGACAGTATCAAATCTACATATTATGCTGGAAGTGCAGATGATATTAAAGTATATAATGAGGCGAAAATAGAGCTGTCACGGGCAAGTGCTGCTATTGAAAACGTTCAAAGTGCTTTGGATGCAGATAAACCTTCCAATGAAGTTGACAGCAGAATCGAATTTGCCAAACAAAAACTTGATGCTGCTAATAAGGCATACAATACTCTTTAAATTATTTTTTCTTTCTATTTTTTTTAGCTTTATATTCCAGACCCACTACATACATTTCAGAACTTTTTTTACGTGAAGATGGTGGTTTTGTTGTTTTCACTTTTCTGAATTTGCCTTTAAGTGAATCGAGCATTGCCTTATAGTCGGGGCCCTGAAATACTTTAATTACTAAATTTCCTTTATTCTCAAGGATATTTTCAGCTATTTCTATAACTGAATTTGTCAGGTCTATTGACCTTAACTGGTCGATATTTTTTATTCCGCTTAATGATGGTGATGCATCAGACATTACAACATTCGCCTTTCCTCCAATGATGTTCATAATCTTTTCCTGAACTTCAGGTGTTGTAAAGTCACCTCTCATTCCGTAATAATTTTCTTCATGGAATTTTTTAAATCTGTTCAAATCCACTCCTACGACAATACCTTCTTCGCCAACTTTTTCCAGTGCGACCTGAGACCATCCGCCGGGAGCGGCTCCCAAATCAACAACAGTATTTCCTTCTTTCAGTATTTTGAATTTTTTATCAAGCTGTTTGAGTTTATAAGATGCACGTGAACGGTATTCTTCCTTTTTCGCTTTTTTATAATATGGATCATGATGTTTTTCCACTTGCCATCTGCTTCCCATTTCAATCCCTCTTAAATTTATCAAAATCTAAAGCATTGCAGACCGGAGCTCCAATTTTAACTATTTCAACATCTACTTCTTTATTATTGATTTCAAGAAGCATTACTGTTCTGTCTGCAAGTCTTGGTACAATCGGACTTCCAGGATTAATCAACAACACTCCGTCAGTCTGTTCAATTTTTGGCTGATGGGAATGTCCTGAAACCAGTATGTCTGCCCCAAGTTCTTTTGCCAGGTAAACTAACTGCTGTGTGTCTGCTCTGGGATACACTTCTCCGTGAACCACTCCAATTTTTAATCCTTCCGCTTCGATTGTTTTTGCTTTAGGCAGGTTAATTCCATTAGCTCTATCCATATTTCCCTGTACTGCCATTACTGGTGCAATTTTTTCTAATTCTTCAACAACCTCAAGTGAAGTCAAATCTCCCGCATGGATTATTAAATCAACATCCTGAAATGCATCGAGCACATTTTGAGGTATAACTCTTGCTCTGTCTGGAATATGTGTGTCTGAAATTAAACCGATTAACATTTTATCGTTTCCTAAATAATTCAATTAATTATTTGTTTTTCATTATTTTTAATATTAATTAAAATAAAAAATATTATAAATTCTAAAAATATATATAATATTATCATTCTTTTAGGAGAAGATATAATGGGAGAAGTTAAAAAAGAAGATATTTTGGATATTTTGGCTGGTTATGACAAGGAAAACATAACAATAGCCACCCTTGGAAGTCACACTTCTTTGCATATCTTGCAAGGTGCTAAAGAAGAAGGATTTAGAACAGCTATTGTTTGTCAAAAAGGCAGAGAAGTTCCATATCAAAGATTTGGCGTTGCAGATGAATACATTATAGTTGACGAATTCAAAGACATTGTCAATGAAGATGTTCAACAAAAGCTTAGAGATATGAATGCAATTGTTATCCCTCATGGTTCTTTTGTAGCATATGCAGGTTTGGACAATGTTGAAGACAAATTCAATGTTCCAATGTTTGGAAACAGGGATGTTTTAAGATGGGAAGCTGAAAGGGACAAAGAAAGAGCTTTACTTGTTGAAGGCGGAGTTAGAATTCCATTCAAATACAACGATCCGTCCGAAATCGACAGACCGGTAATGGTTAAATTCCCTGGTGCAAGAGGTGGAAGAGGTTACTTTGTCGCATCATCCACTGAAGAATTCGATGCAAAAATCGAAGCTATGAAAGCACGTGGATGGTTAGAAGACAGTGATGTGGAAGCAGCACACATAGAAGAATATGTTTCCGGCTGTAATTATTGTATACACTATTTCTACTCAGCACTTGACGACACTGTTGAATTAATGGGTATGGATACAAGATATGAATCTAGTATTGATGGTTTTGTAAGAATGCCTGCAAAAGATCAATTGGATATTGATTTAAGTCCGTCTTATGTTGTAACCGGTAACCACCCTGCTGTAATTCGTGAATCATTACTTCCTCAAGTATTTGACATTGCAGACAAATTAACTGAAAGTGCTAAAAAATTAGTTGCTCCTGGTTTAAACGGTCCTTTCTGTATGCAAACATTAGTAAATGATAATTTAGAAGTAATTTGTTTTGAAATCAGTGCAAGAACTGATGGTGGAACAAATACATTTATGGATGGTTCTCCTTACTCCTACTTGACCTATGGTAAACCAATGAGTATGGGTAGAAGAGTGGCTGTTGAAATTAAAAGAGGAATAGAAAGAGATGAATTAGAAAAAATAATAACATAAATTTGTTATTATTTTTTGTTTTTCTTTTTATTTTTACCTATTTTTTGCTGTTTTTCATATTGTTCTAAAGCTTTAACACGGCTTCTTTTTGTCCATGCACCAACGAAACCAACAACTGCACCAACAACGAGAATAACTAATGCTACAGTTATAATTCCTGTTTCGGTTAAGAAAAAGCCATCAAATTGTCCCATGTATCCTTGAAGGGTTAAAACCACAATAGGTGTTGATGCAAGCAGTCCCATTAATGTTCCTGCTTTAAGGTTATCTTGACCATATCCGGCATATATAAGTCCTATTGCTGAAAATGGATAGAACCAGTCCCAGTATTGATATCCGAATAGTATAAATGCAGCAGATATTGCCGCTCCAAATATTAATGCTTTAATATTTATACCAAAATCATATTTCATTTTTTATCTCCAAAAAACTTAATCGTCTCTTTTAGAAGCTATTGCTCCTCCAACTGCACCTGTAATTCCCATTACAATTGCATAGTAAATTAAATCTGATACAATTGCGATAATACTGCTGAATCCGGATAATGTAAATCCGGTCAGGCCTCCAAAGATTCCTGCAAGACTGCCTCCTACAGTTGCAGTTATTATAAATAGTATTGAACCGACGATTGTACCGAATGCTCCCGCAAGAGCAGCATGCCATAGTCCTCCCAGTGCTCCGGAATGTGCAATATAACCGGTAATAAATCCTGCTATTAATAATCCTATGAATTCATGTCTTGCGAAGAAGACTTGCATAATTATTGTTAGTAAAAATCCAATTATTACAACACTCCATTTAGTCATGGCATCACCTTTTATATTGATTATTTAATAATTGTTCATATAAGTATTTAATTATTAAGTTGAAAGAATATTTAATTTTGTTAAAAAATTGCATTCAAAAATCTAATTGTTTTGCAAGACATATGTTGCAGACGGCATTGGGAGTATCGATATTCGCGTCTCTTACGGGACAGTAAAATTGTCCGTTTTTTTCTTCAACTTTTAGAGATCCTGGAAATGGTGTACCAACCGGGTGAATTGATTCTTCTAAAAGAAATGTAACATAAAGTGATGCAATATGAAATATTAGTTTAATCTTATTGTCTGCTGTTTCATTTTCAGAATTTGCTTTTAAAGTTGCAATTGCATTTGAAAGGGATTGCTTATCAATATTCTGTTCATAGCTATTTGAATCTTTAGAAATGTTATTCATACGAAACAAAAACGATTCGATATATGATTTCTGATTGTCTTCTCGATAATTTTCCTGAACATATTTGTTTTCTTCAATTACCTGTGAGCTGAATGCCATCATGTCAAATACTGAAATTGTTGATGCATATTTTTTCAATGTTTTCAAAATTGAGTTGCCTGTTAGTGTCTTTTCATTTGCAATAATCGTTGTTAGCTCATCACACATTTCCAGATATTCCTCGGCCATTATAAAACTCCTTATCTGGGTTTAAATTAAAATCCGAATGAATATCCGGCATTTTTGCAAACACAGTAACGGCATAATGAATTTTCATCTTTAATGCTCATAATTCTAGTTTTGCATTTGTATTCTCCATTTTCCAAAAAGACTTCATCTTTTGTGGGATTATCTCCAAAAGGATGCAACGGTTTTTTAGCCATTAACGCCAAATAGAGTGAGATATATTTTGTAAATTCTCTACTTTCCTCGTCTCCTCCTGCATAGGTGTTAAAATAAAAATCGATATCATTTTTCAGATTTTCAACCACTCCATCTTTAATGTCATAGTCTTCAGTGAGGTCCAATGCAAAAATTTCATCCCATGTTTCTGAATTGTATTTTGCAAGTTTTTTAGTCAGAGGATCTTTATATCTGTCATCTGTAACTTTATTTCTTAAATATTCAATAGGATAATCTTTTAAATTTTCTCGGATTTCTTTAAGTAATTCTGATGATTTCATAGTTATAGTTTTGTTTCTGAATATATATCTGTTTTGATATTAATGTCTCTAAATCAGTAAAGGTCTTTTAATTTATCTTTAATCTGGTCAAGTATTGCCTGATGCATTCTTTTTGTAAATTCACCTTTGTCATTCTGATTTAACACATCAAGATAACCTTGTGATACCAGATTGAATGCAAATGGACTTGGAATAACTGTATTTATTGTTTTTATCTCCATTTCTTCTCGGTCAATCATCTCAATAACTTTCAGGGCATTTTTTATATCCATGTAATCCTCAAGCGCTTCTCTTCGTGCTTCTTTTAAAATTGAAAAGTTATCGTCCATTTCCTGAACAAATTTTAAAAGTATTTTGCCTCTAACCTGCTGGCGGCCAACTGATTTTGATTCTCCTTTATATCTTCTAAGAGTCATCAGGGACCTTCCTGCGCAATGCCTGAACCTTGAAGCAAGTGTTTCGGTTTTGTTCAATGCGTTAATCAGTATGGTTTCAAAATTTTCAGGAGTAATTTCTCTAAATGATTCCAATCCTCCGATTTTACCGTCTGAGGATAAGTAAAATCCATTGTCTGATATGGAAATTGTAACGTTCATGTTGTATTTTTGAGCAACGATATATGCAACAGCTCTTGACAGTGCATCATTAACCTTTCTTCCAAATAATGAGTGGAATATTACAAAACGTCTTCCTCCAAATCCTTTGTAATATTCAATCAGCAGTCTGCGTTTTGTTGGAATTTTTGCATATTTGAACTGCTCTACAAAATATTCGTATATTGAATTGGCAGCAAAATCATCAACATAGAGATATTCATGAATAAATTCCATAATCTCCTCTTTGCTTCTGCGGTATTGAAATTTGGAGTTCATATGATCTCTGAACTGCTGAATGTCCATTGCCAGGTCAAAGGCAAGAGGGAGCTGCTGTGAAAACCAGGAGGGTATTGTTGGAGGTCCGCTTGCAGGAGTCACATTGATGGTCATTCCTTTGCCGTAGTTGAATCTGTAGGTTCTGCCCCCTAAAACGAATGTATCTCCTTTTTTCAGTCTCTCCATAAAGACTTCTTCAATCTTTCCGACAGTTTCACCGTCGCACTTGACAAGTACTCCTGATGAATCAGGTATTGTTCCGATGTTTGTTGAATAAAGCATTCTGGCCAGTTTTCCACGTTTTCCGAAGGTATTTTCTTTATAGTCAATCCATATTTTTGCATAGACGTATCTCTCTTCAAGTTGAGGGTATTCTCCGGCCATATAACTTAAAACATCTTCATAATCATCTCTTGTAAGGTCTTTATAGCAGTAACTTTTACGGATTACGTCATATGCATAGTCAATGTCCCATGGATTTTCAATGCTCATTCCATAAATGTGCTGAGCCAGAACGTCCAGACAGTTGGTAGGTATTGAAATTTTGTCAATTTTTCCTTCCTTTGCATTTTTTAGAAGAACAGAACATTCCACCAGGTCATCTCTGTCGGTAACGATGATTTTCCCACGTGATTTCTCATGCAGCCTGTGACCGCTACGCCCAATTCTCTGCAGAGCTCTTGAAACCGATTTCGGGGAGTTAATAAGCACTACCAAATCGATGTATCCTATATCGATTCCAAGTTCCAGTGATGTTGAAGATATTACTGCCTTTAGTTTACCTTCCTTGAGCTTGTTTTCAGTTTCAAGACGGACTTCCTTTGACAGTGATGAATGGTGTGCCATAATGTTTGTGTCATTATAATGCAGGGGATACATTTTCTTTAAGTTATAGACAAAACGTTCCGTACCGCTTCTTGTGTTTGTAAAAATCAGTGTTGTTTTATTTTCCCAAATCAAATCGTCCAGCAAATCATACATTCCAAGTTTGGTGTCCTCTTCATCTGCAAGTACAATATCGCTTACAGGACACATCACTTCCATGTCAAGCTCTTTTAAATAATTTATATTAACGATTTTGCAGTTCCGTCCAACTCCGTATTCATATCCGACAAGAAATTTCGCCACTTCCTCAATAGGGCTGACTGTAGCAGACAATCCGATTCTTGTATACTGGCCTATCAGATGTTGCAGTCTTTCAAGGGATAAGCTTAAATGAACTCCTCTTTTGTTTTCAGCTAAAGAGTGAATCTCATCTATTATGACATATTTTACGCCGCTCAACTTTTCCCTGAATTTTGGAGCCACAAGTAAAATGGATAATGTTTCCGGAGTCGTAATGAGGATGTGAGGTGGTTTTTTAAGCATTTTCTGTCTTTGGTACTGTGAAGTATCTCCTGTTCGCACGGCCTTTCGGATTCCTAATTTGCGGCCTGCTATCTTTTCAATTCCATCTAAAGGCTCATCGAGATTCTTTTCAATGTCATTGTCCAGTGCCTTTAGTGGGGATATGTAAATGCAGTAAACCTTGTCTTCCAACTGGTCTTTTTCAGCCAATGCAGTCAAATCGCTGATTACTGATAAGAATGCAGTTAATGTTTTTCCGGATCCTGTCGGTGATGAAATGAGGATGTTGTTCTTTTTATGTATGTCAATGATTGATTTTTTTTGAGCAGGTGTAAAATCTTCAAATTGTGAATCAAACCATTTTCTAACCCATGGATGCAGTCTTTTAAAAATAGCTTTTTTTGTGTAGGTTTTGGTTTGCTCTTCAATCATGTTTACATTACCTTCTCAAAATTATAGTTTAATTTTTGTACATTTCTGTTATTAAATATGATTCAATTATTTTTTTAGACATACCTAAATTATATATTTCTTTCACTTCGTTTTCGTCAATGTGGGGTTATCCATTGCATTTAAGGAAATTAAACAATTGTTATATAAAATAGGGTGGAATAAATAATAATTAAACAAAATTAGGGTAATACTTTAAAGTATCTGAAAAATGATAAGTTTATATGTTAAAAAAACATATTTTTAATTGTCATATAAACATGACTTGAAAAAGTTATTTTTAATATGAAGGTGAAAAAATGAATGATTTATTTAATTTATCAGGACAAGTAGCACTAGTTAGTGGCGCATCATCTGGTATTGGTGTCGATATGGCAAAAGCATATGCCAGATATGGTGCAGACATCGTAATTACAGGAAGAAGAAAATAACGTTTAGATCAAGTCGCTGAAGAAATTAAAGAACTTGGAGTAGACTGTATAGGTGTAGTTTGTGATGTAACAGACACTGAAAGTGTAGAAAACTGTGTTAAAGAAGTCATGGACCACTTTGGTAGAATTGACATTCTCCATAACAATGCAGGTTACGGAGCAACAAAAGAAGCAGAATTATTGACTGATGAAGAATGGAACATGACTGTTGATGTAGATTTAACAGGTACCTTCAAAATGTCCAGAGCTGTAGCTCGTGAAGCAATGATTCCTCAAAAATACGGAAGAATCATCAACACAGCATCCATGTTTGGTTTAGTCGGAACCATGGCAACACCAACCTCCCCATACGCAGCAGCAAAAGGTGGAGTAGTAAACTTAACCAGACAATTAGCAGCTGAATGGGCTAAATATAACATTACAGTAAACGCAATCTGTCCAGGTACTTTCCCAACAGAACTCACAAGAGAAACTATTGACAACGATGAATACAAAGCATACACCAAAACTGTTGTACCTGTTGGAAGATCTGGTGTCGATGGAGAATTAGATTCCACTGTAGTATACTTAGCATCCCCTAAATCCAGTTACGTAACTGGACAGGCTATTGCTGTAGACGGTGGATACACCTGTATTTAAATTGAAAATTTTTATTTTCAATTTTTCTTTTTTCTTTTTTTGAACATTCCTGATTGATAATATTGCTTTTTTTTACATTAACTCTGAATATATATGATTTAACTGTAAAGTTATATATGCTTAAAAACTAATTTAATATCATGTCAAATTTAAATTTAGATGAAGCTATTAACAATTTATCAGATGATGATGTTAAAGTTCGAAAAGAAGCTGTAGAATCATTAGTAGGAACTACTGATGAAAGTGCTATTGAACCGTTAATTAAAGCCACCACTGATGACAATGCACAAGTCAGATTCAAAGCAGCTGAAATTTTAGGCAGCATGGGTGATGTTGCAGTTGATAAGTTAATTGATGAATTTAAAAACGCAGAAGGTAAAGATAAACGTTTCTTAGCTTTCGCACTTAAAGAAACTGAAGATAAAAAAGTCATTCCTTATTTTGTTGAAGCAACTGAAGATGAAGACTTTGGTGTTAGAAAAGTTGCAGTTCGTGCATTAGGAGAACTTCAGGCTGAAGATGAAATAGATTCCATTGCAAAATGTCTTGAAGATGAAGACTGGGGTGTTAAACTCGCTGCAATTCAGGCTTTAGGAGACCTTGCAACAGATGAATCCATTTATTTGATTAAAAAAGCAAGAAAAGGCGAAGAGGATAAGGATTTCAAAAAATCATGTAATAAGGCTATCAAAAAAGCTCAAAAAAGACAAAAGGCTAAATCTTCAGGCGAATCCATAGTTAAAGTTATTCCAATGAGCACTATTAAGGAAATGGAAAAAACCAATGTCCAAAAAGCTATTAAGGAATATGAAAGGTATGTTGAAGCAAAACAGCCTAAAGATGCTCCTTATAAAAGATTATGTGTTCTTTACAGAAAAACTAATGACTATGACAATGAAGTAAGGGTTATTGAAACTGCAATTGAAGTATTTGCGGACAATGACAAAAAATTGCCTTACTTTGAAAAAAGATTAGCAAAATTGAAATAGTTATTTTTTAATAACTTCATAGAGGTCTTCTCTTTTATTTTTTAAAAGAGGAAGCTCTTCTCTTATTTTTTTTATTTCACTTAAATCAATTTCACCATAAATTATCTCTTCTTTATCACTTGCTTCGCCTATAACTTCTCCCCAAGGGCTTGTAATTATGGAATGGCCGAAACTGTGATATGATGCATCTTTATTCAATGCAGGAGCCACGCCAATGCAGTAAACCTGATTGTCTAAAGCCCTTGAGCGGAACAGTAACTCCCAATGTGCTGGTCCTGTAGTCATATTGAACGCTCCCGGGTAAAACAGTATCAGTGCTCCATTTTCAACCATAATTCTTGCAAGTTCTGGAAAACGAATATCATAACATATTCCGATTCCTATTTTTCCGAATTCTGTCTCAACGACAGTAAATTCATCGCCTGCAGTTAAAACGTCAGATTCCTTAAATGTAATCCTGTCTTTAACGTCAATGTCAAAAAGGTGCATTTTCCTATGTTTTGCAATAATTTCACCTTCCCTGTCGAAAAGATAGGATGTGTTGTAGAGTTTTTCATCTTCTTTTTCAGGAATTGAACCTGCTAAAATATAAACATTATTCTGTGATGCCAGTGAAGATATCTTTTTAAGAGTATAACTGTCAGATTCATTTTCACAGTATTCTATAAATTTGTCATTGGAATAGGGACAGTTGAACATTTCAGGCAAAACAATAAAATCAGAGTTCTTGCAAGCTTTTTCAATCATTAAGCTGGCTTTTTTTAAGTTTTCATCTTTATTGTCAATGACATTCATTTGACATAGAGCAATTTTAACTTTTGTCATATTAACACTCTAAAAAAATAAGAAAAATAAGTATGAATGAATCATACTTAAATAATATCTGCGGAATTAACCATTTTATTGATGTTGTCAGATGTGATGGAGTTAATTGATCCTCCAGTTACTTTGAATACATACAATTCGCCATCAGTAAACATTGAAACATATCTTGTGTAGTTTCCGTCAGCATTTTCTAAAATTATGTTGGATGCATTTCTGCCGTCTAAAGTAATAGTTTCGACAAGTTCCACTGCATCTCCATCGCTTAATGCACGACTGATTCTTTGCTGATTAATGTCTTTTAGGGAACTAGCACTGCTGGTTATGTTATAATGTTCGATAACTGTATTATTTTCGTCCTGGAAAAATATAGCTCCTTCATGATCTACATCACTAAGATTAACACTGCTCCAAGCTTTAGGATATTTAAATGCAAAATCACCGGCATTATACTCAACTAAATCTCCGGAGTTTTGAATTGGATTAGTATTATTATTTGATCCAGTAAGGACAATTCCACAAATCACAATTAAAGTAATAAGCACGATAGCTCCTATAATGAGCTTTTTCTCTTTAATAATTTCAAGTGTGCTTTTCTGATTGGAAGGTTTTCCTTTTGGGTTTTCTTTGCTGACACTTTCCCTTTTAGGAGCGTCAACTTTTGGTTCCTTAATGATGTTCTCTTTTTTAGGAATAGTACTTCTCTGTTCATTTTGGAAGATACTGTCCTTTTTACGAGATTTAATTTTTGGTTTGGGGAAGTTATATCCACAATTTCCACAAACAGGAGCACCATCATAACTAGGATTTCCACATTCTGGACATTTTTTCACGACTTAACCTCCATTGAAATTTACATTTTATAATGAATGTATATTTATAATAATGTTTTTATTTTATAAAAATATATTTATGAATTAGTGATAAAATGGCTGATGATAAAATTATTAATATTGATGATATAAATTATGCAGTTTACAAAACAGGAGCTTGGAAAAATAACTATGAAATTAACCAGATTGGGTTATCCGGTGAAATTCCAGTCACAAAAAACACTTTAAATCATGTCAAGTTTTCTATGGAAGAAATCAGAAACACAGAATTTTCAATCTCCGATAAAAAAGTTAACGGATTTGTAGCTATTGCAATGCAATTAAATCCTAAAGTTCAGGAAATGGAATTGGATGATGCCATTTCACTCGAACAGCAGGAATACGATAACATTCTCCAAGAGCTGGAAAATCTGGAATTGCTTGATGATGACGGCACAATTCCTCTTGAAAATGAAGAATATCTCATTTATAAATTGCAGAAAGACTGTCACGTGACAACTTCAACTCCTGCTAATGAATTTACTAAAAAATACTATGAAAATGAATTGAAAAAAATTGAGGATGCATTGGACTAAAATGCATCTAATGTTACTTTTTTATCTCTTTTTAATTCACGAGGAGGTTCGATTGATACAAACTCGATACCTTCTTCTTCAATCATTTCAAGAGCATCCTCCATTATTGACGGTGCTACAAGAAGGCCTCTGATCTTTTTTTTCTGTGCATGACATTCCTTTAAGTAATCGTTATCTGTGTTTTCAAAATCCAAAAGGTATCTTTTGAGCTGTTTGACTGCATTTACTCCAGCTTTACGCGCTTTCAGCTCTAAAATCATTAAGTTATTGTCATTATCTTTTCCTAAAATATCAATAAATCCATGTTCGATGCTGTATTCTCTTGCAGTAGGGGTAAATCCTTCTTCAATCATATGTGGCTTGTCCATTATCATATCGCCCATGTCCTTTTCATATCCTGCCTGTTCTAACTCTTCATAGTCTTCGATATTTGCATAATTGATAAATTGGATTTGTCTGATTTCCACAGTCAGCAATTCCTTTGGAGTTCTTCTGTGGCTTTCCAGGAATAGATTTTCATTTTTTATGTAGGCTCTTGTTCTTGATTTTGGGGGCTGCCAGTTAACCGGTTCCACTTTTTTCTCCTGATGGATTAGAAATGCTCCGTCAGGTTTTATCATAATTATTCTCTCTCCCCAGTTTAGTTCACTTAATGCACGACCTTCATAATTAACTTTACAGCATGCAAATATGCTTATTGTCGCTCTTTTTCTTAACGCTTCCTGAACTAAATCGTATGCATCATTACAGTTAGGTTTTTCTAAGATTTTATATTTCATTACAATAACATTGTTTAGATTAATTTAAATAATTTGTTTTTTAGATATATGGATAAGTTTTAAAGGAGAAATTAACATGTTCGATGAAGAATTTTTTGAAGATAAAAAGGAACACTTTGTAATGGATTCATTTGAATTTCAAAACGGCGAAGTGCTGAAAGACGTTAAAGTGGAATTCATGACTTTCGGAACTGCGAAATATGATGAAAATGGTAAAATCGCAAATGCAATTTTATATTGTTCCGGTTCTTTGGGAAGTTTTGCCGGAATAGGTAAAATTCTGCCTTTAACATTTGAAAACTGTCCTTTTGATGGAAATAAATATTTCTTCATCAGCATATCAGCTTTAGGCTCACCAGGGTCATGTTCTCCTTCTCTTACTGGTTTAAAAAATAAATTCCCAAAATATTCCATGGTCGATGTGGTCAATTTCCAAAAACAGTTTTTAGCTGAAAAATTCGGCATAGATCACGTTTTAGGTTTGATTGGAAATTCAATGGGCGGTTTTGTCGGTCTCACCCAAGCTATTGAATATCCAGATTTTCAGGATTTCATCATCTGTGGTGTAAGCAGCTACAAGGTTGCAGGACATGATTTTATCCTTTCAAGATTTGTTGATGAAATTATTGAATCTGATCCGGACTATGCAAAAGGTGAATTGACTTATTCTTTAATTAGGACATTAAGAATTGCCTGTCTGGCTGAATTTAACTTCGGACTTTCTAAAGAAGCGCTAAGAAGCAAAACTAATGATGAACTGAGCATGGAATTTGAAGAGTTCGGCAATGAAATGATTGAAACCGATATCTATGATTTAAAATATTGCAATAAGGCAAGTATGGAGTTCAATGTTGAAGATGATTTGGATAAAATCAAATCTAAGGTGTTAATCGTATCATGTAAACAGGATCCTCATTTTCCTCCGGAACTTGATGGAATTCCAATGTCTGAAATGATAAAAGATTCTGAACTGATAATTATGGACTCTGAACTGGGTCATTTGTGCTTCAATGAACTTGAAAACATATCCTATGAGTTAAGTGAATTTATGGGTGAATTTGATGATTGTTAAAATTGACAATTACGGCGAAAAAGGTGAAAACTACTTTGTTGAATATAAAGTTTCTGAATTGTCTTTAGACCAAATGAATTTTCTTAAGGATAACTTATCTGAGGAATGTGAGATAGCTGAGGATATTTTAAAAATCAAAATGTATTTTGATGAGCGATTATATCCTTTTCACAGCGATATTGCAAAAATAAGGATTGATGATTTTATTGCTCGTGAGGAAATAGAAATGAATATTTTCTTGTCCAGCTTTTTGGAGGAAATGTAACTTGAATATTTTTTTAGTCAATTTTATATATGTGCTGATTATAAAAAATTAAATTAGAGGTTTACATGTTAGACATTAATTCAGAACACGGATACAATAAATATACATTAAAGGAATTCGAATTCGAGAACGGTACTGTTCTTAACGATGTTCAGGTTGAGTATACCACTCGAGGAAATCCTGTGTATGATGATGACGGAAATATAATCAATGCAGTAATATATTGCCATAGGTTTAATGGAAATTATGCTTCAATTGATAATTTTTACTCAGCAATAGGACCTAATGGTATTTTTTATGATTATAACTTCTTTTTTATTTCAATAACTTCTTTAGGTTTTCCTGATTCATGCTGTCCTTCAACAACAAATTTAAAATATGATTTTCCTAAATATACCATTCTGGATCGTGTAAACTTTAAAAGAAAATTTCTGGCTGAAAAATTCAATATTTCCAAAGTAATGGGAGTTAGTGGTGACGGTGTTGGAGGATATGAAGCATATGCGTGGGCATGCGAATATCCTGATGAAATGGAATTCATAATTGTTGTGGGAAGTTCTTTTAAAACTAATAGTTACAGATATATTGCCTCCAGAGTAATGGAAGCTATGATTGAGTCATCCGATGCATATTATGATGAGTTATACAGTGAATCCTTGTCTAGAATTATGGTGTCAATTAACAGGTTGATTTATTCGCAATATTTTTCAAAAAGGACTCTTCAGAATTTTTCCCGTGATGAAATTGACGTATTAATGGATGATTTTGTTGATAATGGTCTGTTTGTGGACATTTATGATTTTAAATTCAGGAATGATGCTGTTCTAAACTATGATGTGGAAGACAAACTGGAAAATATTAAAGCAAAATCATTAATCATCAGCCCTTCGGATGATATGTATTTCACACCGGAATTTGATGTAGATCCATTAAAAGGCAAAATCGAAAACTTAAAAACTTTCATTTATGATTCAAAAATAGACTATGTGCACAATGATGATTTTTCAATTTTTGATGATTTGCTGGTGGAATTTTTAGAGGAATTTAAAAAATAGTTGTTAAAGCTAGATTAACTAGCGTTTAACATATGTTCAACTGCTTTTCTGGATTTGTCTGCAACTTCTTTAGGCAGGACAATCCTAGGTTCTTCATTAACAAGCGCATCCCTTACTTTTTCCAGAGTATGCAGTTTCATTGTTTTGCATATTGCTCCTTCGAGGAGTGGATAAAGCTTTTTGCCTGGAACTTCCGCATTAATTCTGGTAATCATGTCAACTTCTGTTCCTATAATGAATTCCTCTTTATCACTTTCTGCAATGTATCTTAACATGCCTCCGGTTGACATCACCTTATCTGAAGCATTCTGAACTTTCATATCACATTCAGGGTGACAAATAACTTCGGCATTAGGGTGCTGCTCTCTTTTAAGTTCAATATCTTCAACATGGAATAATCTGTGAACATAACAGTGGCCGTCGGAAGGGACATGTATTATTTCTTTGTCAAGCTTTTCAGCTACATGATTTCCTAAATTTTTATCAGGTCCGAATAGAATTTTATCATGAGGCAAGCTTTCTGTAACTTTTACTGCATTTGCTGAAGTACATAAAGTATCTGCATGCTGTTTGGCTTCAGCAATACTGTTTACATATAAAATAACTCCTGCATCAGGATGTTCTTTTTTAGCTTCGAGTAAAACGTCTTCAGGTAGCATATGTGCCATAGGACATTCTGCTTCTAATGTTGGGATGACGATTTTTTTGTCAGGGTTTAATATAAAAGCTGTTTCCGCCATAAAGTCAACGCCACAGAAAATCACTAAATCCTTATCGTCAATTTCGGATGCTTTTATGCATAATTCCAAGGAGTCCCCAAGAAAATCTGCAATATCCTGAATTTCTTTAGGCTGGTAATTGTGTGCTAAAATAATTGCATTTTTTTCTTCTTTTAACTTTAAAATTTCTTCTTGAAGATGATTACTCATTTGTCTCACCCATTGTAATATATTTTCTAATGTCGTTTGTAATTATTATTTTATATTTGTCTTTATTATTATAATCTTTTACCCAAAAAGATACTTTAACTTTGCTTTGTTTAAAACTTATCTCTCTTGCAAAAACGGCGGGTTTCGGATTTTCAGCTATATCATCATAACTTTTCATTTTTGCTATGATGTAGTCTTCAAAATCCTCAACATCTATATTTAAAGGCAATCCTGTAAGAATATCTACTCTATACTTTTCAGGAGGTTTGTACTGAAGATAATAATCGTTTGTCAATGTGGAGTTGGGAACATGACTTTTAACGCCCAAATCATCCACAATAACGGTTGATCTGAGTGAAATCCTTTCAACGTATCCTTTTTGCCCGTCAACTTCAATGGTATCTCCAACTTTGATACTTTTTCCAATAATTAATATGATTCCTGAAAACAAATTGGAAATGATGTCTTTGGCCGCAAAACTCACGGCTATACCTACAATACCTAAACTTAATAGAGTTCCTGCAAGATTGATTCCGAAGAACTGCAATATAACCATCAAAGCAATGAAATAAATGATGTAATTGATTATGTCTCGGATAAGATAAATTACAGTCATGTTTTCATGAAATCTCTTCATCCTGTTCATTGAAAATGCAATCAGCCTTGTAATGACTGAGGTGACTATAATTACAATCAGTATAGAAACAAGAATCCTTGCCGGGTCGTCAATAAGTGTTGGAACGTTCATGTTATCATCATAATTCAATATTCATAAAGTCATAAGCTATTTTAGTATTCTCAAAGCTTTCTTTTGCTTCTTTAAGCAATATTTTTGAAAATTCTCCATTGTAGCGAGTACTGATATGAGTCAATATCAGTTCTTTGCTGTTTGACTGATTTGCAATATATGCCGCATCTGCAGCAGTTGAATGTCCGTGTTCCAGTGCGTTTTCTTCATCTTCTCTTGAAAATGTGGATTCGTGAATTAAAATAGTACTGTCTTTTGCAAGTTCAATCATTTCTTCACATGGCCTAGTATCTCCGGAATAGGTAATTTTAATTCCTTTTCTAGGTTCTCCTAAAACCTGTTCCGGTTTTATGATTTTACCGTTAACTTCAACTTCTTCTCCATTATGCAGGCGTCCAAAAGCAGGGCCGACCGGAATTCCAAGTTCAATAGCTTTTTCACGCAAAAATCTTGGTTTTTTCTTCTCTTCAATGGAATACGCCAATGACGGAACATTATGTCTGACTGACTGTGAGCGAATGATATATTCGTCAGTTTCTTCTATTATTTCAGTTCCGATTTCGATAAAATCGATTGGAAAGTCAAATTTGCAGTAACCAAAATTATAAATTGCATCTTTAACTTTACTTAATCCTCTCGGACCGTAAATTGTTAATTTTTCTTCTCTGTCCTGCAAGCCTAATGATTGAAGCAGTCCCGGAAGACCAAGGATATGATCTCCATGTAAATGACTTATAAATATTCTGGATATCTTCATTGGACTTACTTTTGTGTGAAGCATTTGTCTTTGAGTTCCTTCACCGCAATCAAAAAGCATCACATCACCAAATGCCTTAAGTGCAATTGAAGGATGATTTCTTTCCTTGGAATGGACTGCAGATGAAGTTCCTAAAAATATAATTTCCATAATTTAATCACTTTTATATTTATAGAATTACTATATATTCATAATTATATTAAATTTTAGGTGATTTTTTGGATAAGATTATTCAATATATGCTTGATGAAGATAAAGGATTCGGCGATATCACTTCTCAGGCTGTAGTAGATGAAAGTAAAGAAGTTAGTGCTCATATTGTTTCAAAAGATGAAGGGATTTTAGCCGGTATGAATATAATTCGTGAAGTATTTGAAGAGTTTGATGTTAATGTAAAATTCTGGATGAAAGACGGAGCCAAAATATCTAAAAATGATTTGCTGATGTCAGTGTGCGGAAATGCCAGAACAATTCTGCTTTTGGAAAGGACTGTTTTGAATCTGTCAATGAGGATGAGTGGTGTGGCAAGTGCTGCCAGTCATTATGTTGGGCTGGTTGAGGGATATGATGTAAGAGTTGCCGGAACACGTAAAACTTCACCGGCTATTGCTAAATTTGATAAATATGCTCTTAAAGTGGGTGGTGCAGATACCCATAGATTCGCCCTGGATGATATGGTTTTAATTAAAGACAATCATATTGTGGCCTGCGGCACTCCTTTGGAAGCACTTTTAAAAGCAAAGGAAAATGTCAGTTTTTCTAAAAAGATTGAAATTGAAGTGGAAACTTTGGATGATGCTGTCGATTGTGTAAAAAACGGTGCAGATATAGTAATGCTTGATAACATGTCTCCCGAAGAAGTAAGTGATGTTATTGATAAGTTGAATGAGTTAAATATTCGCCAGAATTCACTTATTGAAGTTTCAGGGGGCATTACTGAAGATACAATAGTTGACTATGCAAAACTGGGTGTTGACATAATATCTATAGGTGCTTTAACACATTCATCAAGAAGCCTTAACTTTAGCATGAAATTCTGATTACAATCTTAATTTCAATACATTTTTCAGCTCTTCATTGGTCATTTCAGTAAGGAATGTTTCATCATTGCTTATTGATTTGGCTGCCAGATCCTTTTTATGTTTGCTTATGGCATCAATTGTTTCTTCTAAGGTTCCTTTTGTAATGAATCTGTAAACCATCACGTCGTTTTCCTGACCTATTCTGTGAACTCTGTCGGTTGCCTGATTTTCAACTGCAGGATTCCACCATAAATCATAGTGAATAACATTTTGTGCCGCTGTCAAATTCAGACCTGTTCCACCAGTCTTGAGAGTTGCTACAAAAATCTTATAGTTTTTATCCTCCTGGAATGTATCTATGATTCTTGTTTTTTCTTCACGGGTCTGTGAACCGTGCAGGAAGAGTACCTCCTGCTTGAACTTCTTGGAAATCAGCTGCTGGATTAATTTACCCATTTCAACATATTGGGTAAATATTATTACCTTCTCGTCATTATCCAGTATGTTTTCCAAAATATTTACCAAAAGCTCCATCTTTCCGGATTCGCTTATTTTTGGATTTTTAATTGCTAAAAACTGTGCAGGATGATTGCAGGTCTGTTTTAGAGCAGTTAATATTTTAAGAATAATTCCTTTTCTTTGAATTCCTTTTGAATTTTCAATATCAAAGAAAATCTCCTCCAGGATCGCATTATACAATTTCACCTGCTTTTTGGACAATGTGCAGTAGATGTCATTGATGAATTTTTCAGGAAGTTCCTTTTTAATGTCGTCATCGGTTTTAAGACGCCTTAAAACAAAGGGTTTGGCTATTGTTCTCAGCTCATGAAGTGTCTCTTCATCTTCAAGTTTCTCAATAGGCATAACAAATTGCCGTTTAAAATCATCTTTTGTGGATAAGTATCCTTTATGAACAAAATCAAAGATTGACCAGTAATCCATCAGCTTATTTTCAATCGGAGTTCCTGTCAAAGCAATTTTGGTTGTTGCATTGACGCTTTTTATAGCCTTTGTCTGTTCAGTATTTGGATTTTTAATGTTTTGAGCTTCATCAATAACGCATAAAAGCCATGTTTCATCTAAAAACAGGTCTAAATCTAGCCTTACTACTCCGTATGAGGTTAAAATAATATCATATTCCTCTAAAGGATATGTTCTGTTTGATCCGTGATAAATATAATATGACAGTTCAGGTGTGAATTTTTTTATTTCATTTTCCCAGTTTGAGATTAATGTTGGCGGTACAATGATTAATGATGGTCTGTTTTCAAGTTTGTTTCGTTCTTTATAAAAGAGGATTGCTGCTAAAATCTGTATAGTCTTTCCAAGCCCCATATCATCAGCCAGTATGCATCCAAAGTGATATCTGATGTTTTGAATTAACCAGGAATAACCTATTTTCTGATATGGCCTTAATTCTCCGGTTAATGTGTCTGGCGGATTGTAAATTTTAGTTTCACTTATTAATTTCTTGAATTTTTTAAATTCTTTAGCGTTTAAATGATTTTTAACTAGTTTTTCTATGTCATCACTCATAATGGGGTCTCTTTATATTGATTTTGTATTTAACTTTGATTTTTTCTATTTTTAATTTTTTTCCTGTGATGTTATAATTTGTTTTCAGGTAATTCCTTAAATTCTATTTTTAACTTTTCAATTGTCTTTTTTGGCATTATTTTTAGTGTTTGGATGTGTTGACATTGTTAAAAGTTTTTATAGGAGTTTTCATTGTTTTTTCAATGTAGGGAAGAAACAATTGTCTTGTCTCATAAAAATTGTTTTAATCATGTAATTTTTAATTTAAAGCATTAAATTGCTTTAATTTCAAAGATTAAGTTTATATATTTTGTCAATAAACTTATTAAATACAAACATGTTTGATTTACTAATTTGACTAGTCGATATTAATTTAAAATTGGTGATATGACATGGATCGTGATGTTCACGATATTTTCGATGTTATCTTGAAAATTATAGTGGCTACTTATCAAAGCCTATTTTTGAAGTATATGGGTGTTGATGAAGAGATTGAAGAAATTCTAAGCATTGAATTTACAAAATTAGATGGGAGTAAATTATTTTTGGATTTCTTGTGCTTGCTGAAAAATGGCACTCTATGCCATATTGAGTTTCAATTTCCCTATGCTAAATCTGATGATAATTATAGGTTTTTTGACTATAATATTACGGCAGAGGTTAGATATGGTAAACGTGTAGACACATATGTATTCAATTTCACATCCAAAAGAGATCATAAATCTGTTAAAATTGGTAAAACGAAAGAATTTTTGCCGATTCATTTCTATTTGGGTGATGTAGATTTTGAAAAATATCTTGAAAAAATTAATATAAAAGTAAAATCAAAAAAACAATTAAGTTTTGATGAAGAAATTACATTGATGTTAATGCCAATATCTCAGGAGTTTTTAAGGGATGTGGATTTGCTTAAATGGGTTTCTGAGATTCTTCAGTTTGAAGAATTATTTGATGAAAGTAAATTTCAATTTGTTCAGGCTGTTATTCAGCTTGAAATTGAAAATTTTCTAAGTGTTGATGAACAAATGAAAATTAAAAAGGAGGTAAAAATGACTCCTCAGGCTCAAAGTGTGGTACTTCAAGCAATTAATGAAGTGAATACTAAAGTTTTGACTGAAAACAGTCAGAAAGCTAAAGCTGATGGTATTAAGGAAGGTATCAAGGAAGGTAAAGCTGATGGTATTGAAGAAATTGTTAAATCATTGAGGGATGATGTTGATTTGGAGTTGTTGTCCAAAAAGTCTGGTTTGACAATTGACGAGATTAAATCGTTATAAATATTTTAAAAATTTTCACAAAAAAAGAAAAATAGGATGATATTTAATCTATTTTTTTAGTTTAATACCATCTTCAAATGCTTTTCCAACTACTTCTCCAACTAATCTGTATGTTTTTTCTATTGAATCATATGCAATTGGTTGCAATTTGTCCATAGATACGTTTCCATCATCATCTAAAATTGATTCATCTGCACTAACATTAACTATTTCTGCGATGATGTGCATTTCACCTATGTCATTTTCATTCATTTCAAGCACTTTGCATTCTGCTGTTAGAGGATATTCCGCAATTAACGGCGCATCTACATTTTCAGCTTTTAAAACTGTCACTTCAGCTTCTTCAATCTTATTGATATTGTTGCCGGAGAATAATCCGAAGTAATCAGAAATGGCCATTGTGTCTTTTGTAGCATAGCTTACTGTGAATTCTTTTTTAGCTTTAATGTTTTTAAGGGTCTTTTTTTCTACTTCTGGAAGTCCGATGTTTATGGCAATATGTTTGGGTCCGCATTGGCCTCCCCAAGCAATATTCATTACGTTCGCATTTCCTTCTTCATCATATGTTCCAATCATAAGGACTGGAAGTGGAGTTACAAAGCTTTCTTCGAAATTTTTTCTCATTTTTTCATCTCCTTTTTAGTATTATTTTTGATAACATGATTTAAATATTTTGGCATGCCTAAATAATTAAAAAATATTCATATATATATTCGACGCTTTTCATTTTAATATGGGTCAATATTCAGAATTTTTCATGAAAATTCTATAAAAAACAAAGATTAATAATATAGTAAAATAATATATATTAAAGATAGAGAATTATATTTTCTTAAAAATGGTGATTTAATGGTAAAAATAGCTAAATTAGCTTTGGAAGATGGAACTGTTTTAAAAGGTGAAGCATTCGGTTATGAAACCACTAAATTAGGAGAACTTGTTTTTTCTACAGGTATGGGTGGTTACACCGAATCATTGACTGATCCGTCTTTTAAAGGAGAAATATTAATGTCTACTTACCCATTGGAAGGTAATCATGGGGTAAGTGAAAAGTGGTATCAATCTGATAATATTCAGGTTGAAGGATTTGTCTGTCGTGAAGTTTGCCGTGAAGTTTCTAACTGGGGGCCTCAAAAAACTTTAGATGAATTCTTAAAAGAATTTAAAACTCCGGGTATTTCTGGAATAGATACTCGTGATTTGACTTTAAAAATCAGAGAACGTGGTTCACTTAAAGCAGCAATAACAACTGAAGATATTGATGATGATAAATTGCTTGAAATGGCAAGATCACAGCCAAGTATTGAAGAAAGGGATGTTGTTCCTTTAGTATCTACTAAAGAAATCAAAGTGTTCAATGAGGATGCTGATAAAAAAGTTGCTTTAATTGACTGTGGAGTTAAAAAGAATATCATTAACTCATTTTTAGAAAGGGATATTGGTGTAGTGTTATTCCCTTATGATACTGATTATAAAACTGTCCTGGATTACTCTCCAAGCGGTTTGATGATTACATCAGGTCCTGGAAATCCTGACAGAGTAACAGAAACTATTGAAACTATGAAAAAATTATCCAATAGATTACCTATTTTCGGAATCTGTATGGGTCAACAGTTAATTGCTAAGTCTTTCGGAGCAAGATCATACAAAATGAAATTTGGTCACCGTGGTGAAAACCAGCCAGTTAAAGATTTAAAAACTGGAAAAGTATTTATCACTTCACAAAACCATGGATTCACAATTGATAAGGAATCATTAAAAGAAACAGACTTGGAATTAGCTCAAATTAACTTAAATGATGGAACTCCAGAAGGTATTTCTCACAAGGAATTGCCTCTTAAATGTATCCAGTACCACCCTGAAGCTGGTCCTGGTCCAAACGATACAAGAAGTATTTTTGATGAGTTCAGTCAGATGATGGATGATTATTAAAAAATTTGGTGAGGATTACAAATGCCAGTTGATAAGGATATTAAAAAAGTATTAATTATTGGTTCCGGACCTATTCAAATTGGACAAGCTGCTGAGTTCGATTATTCAGGTTCACAAGCATGTAAATCATTAAGAGAGGAAGGAATTGAAACTGTTTTAGTTAACAGTAATCCTGCTACTATTCAAACTGATATTGATATGGCTGATACTGTTTATACAGAACCGTTAACTCCCGAAGTTGTTGCAAAGATTATTGAAGAAGAAGATATTGATGCTATTTTACCAACCATGGGTGGACAGACTGGACTGAATATTGCAACAGGACTTGGAGATTTGGGTCTTCTTGAAGGAATTAAGGTAATTGGTTCTGATGTTCAGACAATTAAAGATGTGGAAGACCGTGATTTGTTTGCAAATCTTATGGAAGAAATCGGTGAAGAAATTCCTAAATGTGAAGCTGTGGAAAGTGTAGATGCTGCTCTTGAAGCTGTAAAGGAAATCGGTTATCCTGTAATTGTAAGGCCGGCATTCACATTAGGTGGAACCGGTGGGGGAATTGCCCACAATGAAGAAGAATTAATTGAAATTGCAAATCATGGTTTGGATATGAGTTTCATTAATCAGGTTCTCATTGATGAATCTGTTCTCGGATGGAAAGAAATCGAATTCGAAGTAATGAGGGATAAAGAAGACACCTGTATCATTGTATGTACTATGGAAAACATTGACCCTATGGGTATTCACACAGGAGACAGTGTTGTTGTCGCTCCAATTCAGAACTTATGTGATGAAACCATCCAGAAAATGCGTGATGCATCCATTAAAATCATCAGAGCATTAGGAATTCGCGGAGGATGTAATATTCAGTTTGCTTTAAACCCTGAAAATGATGAATATAAGGTTATTGAAGTAAACCCTCGTGTATCAAGAAGTAGTGCTCTTGCTTCAAAAGCAACAGGTTATCCGATTGCAAAAATATCTTCAAAAGTAGCTTTAGGAATGACTTTGGATGAAATCAAAAATGACATTACCAAAGAGACTCCTGCTTCCTTTGAACCTGCTATCGATTATGTGGTAATAAAAATCCCAAGATGGCCGTTTGACAAATTTAAAGGAATCAGCCGTGAAGTCGGTGTTCAGATGAAGGCAACCGGAGAAGTAATGGCTATCGGAAGAACCTTTGAAGAAGCATTCCAAAAAGCTTTAAGGTCACTTGATATGGGCTTTGACGGATTTGAATATGTTGAATACACAGAAGAAGACCTTTCACATCCGACTGACTTAATTTACTTCCAGATTTATTCTGCAATTAAGGACGGAATGGATATTGATAAAATAAGAGAACTTACAAAAATTGATAATTTCTTCTTATACAAAATCAGAAACATCGTCAACTTTGAAAACGATGTGACTGCAGATAAATTGGATGATGAAGATTACCTGAGAAAAGCAAAACAGCTTGGATTTTCAAATAAAAGACTTGCTGACCTGTCCGGTCAGACTGAAGAATATGTCAGAAATCTTCTTTCAAGATACAATATCAAACAGTCATACAAGATGGTAGATACCTGTGCTGCTGAGTTTGAAGCAAAAACTCCATACTACTACAGCAGTTATGATAAAGGAAATGAACTGGTTTCCACAACCAAAAGAAAAGTTGTTATTCTTGGTGCAGGTCCAATCAGAATTGGTCAGGGTATTGAGTTTGATTACTGTTGTGTACATTCTTCCCTGGCTTTAAAAGAAGATGGAATCGAAACAATTTTGATTAACAACAACCCTGAAACCGTAAGTACTGATTATGACATTTCAGATAAGCTGTTCTTCGAACCATTGACCTTTGAAGATGTAATGGGTGTAATCGAGCAGGAAAAACCTGATGGTGTTATTGTACAGTTCGGTGGTCAGACCTCCATTAACCTGGCTGTTCCTCTTGCAAATGCTGGTGTTAAAATTTTAGGAACTCCATACGAAAGCATTGATAGGGTAGAAGACAGAGAATTGTTCGCAGAACTTTTAGAAAAACTGCACATTCACCAGGCTCCATACGGAACTGCTAACTCTTTTGAAGAAGCAAAAGAAATTGCAGAAAAAATCACATTCCCTGTTCTTGTCCGTCCGTCATACGTTATCGGTGGAAGAGCAATGGAAATTGTTTATGATGTAAATGAACTTGAGGAATATATGAAAGAAGCTGTAAAAGTTTCACCTGACCATCCTATTTTAGTGGACAAGTTCTTGGAAGACGCTATTGAACTTGACGTGGACCTTTTATGTGACGGTGATAATGTATTTATTGCAGGAATTATGGAACACATTGAAGAAGCAGGTGTTCACTCCGGAGATTCTGCATGTGTAATACCTCCTCAAACTATTCCTGAACATATTCTGGACACTATTCGTGAAAACTCCAAAAAATTGGCTTTAGAATTGGATGTTAAAGGATTAATGAACATCCAGTATGCAGTTAAACTCGATGAGGAAATGGTTTATATCATTGAAGCAAACCCAAGAGCAAGTAGAACTGTTCCATTTGTAAGTAAAGCTATCGGAGTGCCTCTTGCTAAAGTTGCAACATGGATTATGGAAGGAGCTAAATTAAAAGACTTCAATTTAACCAAAGAAATTAAAATTCCTCATGTGGCTGTAAAAGAATCTGTATTCCCATTCCTTAAATTACCTGAATCAGATACAGTTTTAGGTCCTGAAATGAAATCAACCGGTGAAAGTATTGGTATTGATGAATCATTTGGAATGGCATTCTATAAATCACAACTTTCAGCAGGTATGGAACTACCTAAGGAAGGAACAATATTTATGAGTGTTAAAGAAGCAGATAAGAAAAAAATCAGACCTATTGCTGAGAAAGCTTCTAATTTAGGATTTAAGATTGTCGCAACTGAAGGTACTGGAGTTGCCACAGGTCTTGATGATGTGGAATTTGTTAAAAAAGTATCTCAAGGATCTCCAAACATCCGTGATGCTATTTTAAACAAGGAAATTGATTTAATTGTCAATACTTCTGAAGGTAAGCAGTCTGCTAAGGACGGTTATATCATCAGAAGATTAGCTATTGAATTGGGTATTCCATATGTTACCACATTGGCAGGTGCAAGAGCAGCATTAAATGCAATTGCAGCTGTACAGGACAGTGAACTCAATGTTAAATCTTTAAATGAATATGCTGGTGGAGAATAATTATTCTTCATCCTTTTTTTAATTATTATACAAATATTCTTTTATATTTATACCGCAGGACGGACATTCCTCTTCGCCAATTTTCAGTCTGCTTTTACATTTAGGACAGAAGTTCAATTCCACTTTATATTCTATTGTAGGATCAATAATTTTATTAATTTCAATCTTTTCTGTAACATTGCTTTTTAAAACATTCATGTCCCAGTTATTATCCATTAAAAGTTTCTTATAGTAGAAAGCTTCAGTCATTGTATCGTAATAGCCGATTATGTCGTCCATTCTTTTAATATAAAAACCTTTAACTTTATGGTCAAAAAGGATTTCACCTTCCCTTTCTTTTTTGTTGACTTTTGAGCCTTTGATTCTGCCTTTTGGCCTTCTTTCAGGAAACGGCGGCAAATCCATGTTTTCATATTTGTTTTCAAGGTCACATTCAACAAGCAAATCATAGTCAAAATTGCAGAAAAATAGTGCATCCCGTTCATATAATGCATCGGATAATTTCCTGAACTCTCCATAATCTTTATTGTTATGTTTAACTCTGTATACATCACCAGTTTTTACAATATTTCTGTAGAAGTATCTTATTTCTTGAGAGTTAATAGAAATCATCTCCGTTTGAAAAAGGTTTAGTGAGGTTTTAAGTATCTTTGGTTTTTCAACCGTTATCAGTATACTATTTCAAGTTTCAATTAAATAAATGTAATGAATGAAAAATTATATTAATAAAAAAAATTAGATTTTCCTTTAATGTTCACTATAACTAACGGAATTATTTTAAAAGGTCAAAATTTAATCCCTTCCAAAGAAAATATCGTCGTCGATGACGGTAAAATCATTAATATTGGAAAAGACCTAAAAGAAGGCAAAATCATTGATGTTGAAGGTGCTGTAGTGTGCCCTTCATTTATTAATGGCCATATTCATATTGGAGATTCTATTATTAAGGATGAAGGTTACGGATTATCATTAAGTGAAATGGTAAAACCTCCGAATGGGGTCAAACATAAGGCTTTAGCTAATGCAAGTGATGATGAATTAATTGATGCCATGAAACAGTCTATGTGGGATATGGTCCGTTCAGGAACTACTCATTTCATAGATTATCGTGAAGGCGGACTTGATGGTGTTAAACTTTTAAAAAAAGCCAGTGAGGATATTCCTATAAAACCGGTTATATTGGGCCGTGACAACAGTTTCTATGGTGATGATCCGGATTTAAATAAAGTTAAAACTGCGGTTCGAAAGCTCCTTAAAATTGCTGATGGGATTGCTCCAAGTGGTTTTGGTGAAATTACAGAAGATGTCGCAAAAATAATCGTTGATGAATGTAAAAAACAAAATAAAATATCTTCAATTCATGTTGCTGAGTCTGAATCCAACCAGATTGAATCTCTGGAGGAATTTGGAAAAACTGAAATAGAAAAAGGTGTCAGCAGTAATTTTGACCAGCTGGTTCACTTGACAAATCCTAAAGGCAATGATTTAAAAATGGTTTCTAGTTCCAATGCTAATGTTGTTGTCTGTCCCCGCGCCAACGCTACATTGAATGTTGGGGTTTGCAGATTGAATGAAATGCTGGAAATGGGTATGGCACCACTTCTTGGAACAGATAATGTGATGCTAAACTCTCCAAATATGTTAAGGGAGTTGGAATTTACTTTAAAACTAATGTCTGTATATTATAAAAGTTATATTGACCCATTAAAGTTATTGCAGATGGCTACAACAAATGTCTGCAGTCATGATGTAAATAATGTTATACAGAAAACCCATATAAATGAGGGTAATTTCGCCGAATTTGTAATTTTCAAATCTTTTTCTAAAAATCCTTATCTTAACATATGCAATCGCATAGAAACGAAAAATATATTATATATCATTAATAAAAAATGTATTGTATAATATCATGGATATAAATCTATATATTATGGGAGATGTTAATGATGTATAAAAAAATATTGGTCCCTACAGACGGGTCAGAATTTGCAAAAAAAGCTCAAAAACATGCATTATTTTTAGCGGGTGTTTCTGGAGCTGAAATAGTTGCTGTGAGCGTCACAGAAAATAATTTTGTTAACGGACTTCCATTGGATGATGAAGTGTACCAGTTAAATCAACTCTTAAAAGAGAGATCAGAAGAGAATCTTGAAGAGTTCGACAAATTAAATGAAGATGATTTAAAAATAACTCATGTCATAAAAGAAGGTTCTCCTGCCCGATGCATTTTGGAAGTTGCATCAGAAGAAGATGTTGATTTGATAGTTATGGGTAGTTCTGGTAAATCTGGATTCGATAGGTTTATAATGGGTAGTGTAGCGGACAAGGTTGTAAATTCAGCTAAATGCGCAGTACTCGTAGTTCATTAAATATTATCATTTAATTTTATATATTTGTTAATATAGGTGTTTTTATGTTAGTTAAAAGAACAATGTCTAAAAATGTAGTTAGTGTTTCTGTTCCAGGAAACAGGGAAAAAGTTTTAGACTTAATGAGAAAAGAAAACAAAGCAGTTCTTCCAGTTGTTAAAGAAGATACTGATATTTTAGTAGGACTAGTAACTCGTTCTGATTTAATTAATAATCCTGATGAAGAACAAATCGCAATGTTGATGAGTAGAGACTTAGTCACTGTTAATCCGGGTGATGATGTAGTGGATGCTGCTCGCAAAATGATTGAAAATAATGTGAGAAGAGTTCCTGTTGTTAATGATGACGGTGAACTTGTAGGTATTATTACATCATTCGATTTAGTATCTAAAGCTTTGACAAAAATTGAAATCGATGATGCTGTTGAAAACTACATGATTACTACAGTTCCAACCACATGGGATCAGGCTCCATTAAATGTTGCTTTCGAATCCATGAATCAGTTTGGTTTAAAATCTATTTTAGCATTAAATGATGAAGCTAAATTGTCTGGAATCTTAACTGAAACTGATTTCATTTCTGAAATAGAAATTATTTCTGAAAGAAGTGAACACAGCTCCACAGTAGGTACTGAAGGCGATAAATGGTCTTGGGATAGTACTTCTGTATTGTACATTGAGAAAAACCATTTGAAATTCACTGATAAGGTAGTTGCTGATGTTGCTGTTGGAAATGTTGAAGTAGCTAACTCTAAAACTAAAGTTTCAGACTGTGCTAAAAAAATGAAATCCTTAAACATTGAACAGATTCCTGTAATTGGTGTTGAAGGAGATTTAGTCGGAATTGTTAGAGCTAGTGATTTAATTAAAGCATTAGTAGAATAACTGTGGTATAATGGCAGTTAGTCCGGTTTTAGTAATTAAAGTCGTTGATGATAGTGCTGTTGGTGTTCGGGCAAGATTATATGATGATTTTGTCGAACACGAAATAGTCCTCAACTCTGTTCTTGCTTATTGGTGGGCTAATGATTTGCCACCTGTTGTAAAATTCTTGGAACTTTTCGAATCAGTTATTAAAAGAACTGTTAATGAGTTAATTCCTCATAAGGATTTAAAGCTTAAATATGAGGTTAAAGCCGATAATGAACTTGAAAAGGCTTCTGAAATTGAGATAAACTTAATTGAAATTGAAGCGGATGAAACAGGTTTTAAGATTGATGGCAAGCAATTGATTTTAAAAGGACTGGCGAAAACAGCAGACAATTATGAGACTAATGAGTTTTCACAAACTTTTGAAAAAACTATTGAAACTCCCGAAATCGTTTTGAAAAAATATTTGGAAATGAAAAAGTGAGTTTTGATATTTTTTTATTTTTATCTTTTTTGATTTAGTGTTTCACACTCTTTTTATATCCTTTTTTTTGAGTTTTTTTCTGTTTGAAAATAATTAAGATAGGGTCTCTCCAAAACTTTTTATGGTATTTTTCTCATATGTTAGTATGTAAATAGCATCTCACTAAATAAATTTCAAGGAGCGTTTAAAATGAAAATGCATAAGATTTGTCCAAGATGCGGATCAAGAAATGTTGATTGGATTATTCCTCAAAACTGGTCTCAGTGCATTTGCAGGGACTGTGATTATACTGGTCCAATTATTGAAGGAAACGATGAATTAGCAGAAGAAATTCATGAATCATTCATTGAATCTTTAAAAGATAGCGAATAATAGGATATGGAACGGAAAATATCTGGGGAATACATTAAAGTAACGGATATTGCTTGAAGAACATTTTCCTCTCACGTTAATTTTTAAAATCATTGATTTCGACAATTTTAATTTCCATTTAATAGTGAAAATGTTTAAAACATGATGATGCATGTACATGAATATATTCCTATTGATAAAATAAATAACATCTATTTGTTATATTGATTATAGCTTTCATAAAAATCATGTTTTCATCTACTTTTATTATTTTACTCATAAACTTCTTTGCATAAATTGGGTGCTGATTTTGAGTAATGCTAAACATTATGTGGGATGAAGCGCAGGGGATTTTCAGGTAAATTTTGATGGTTGTGTTTTCACTTTTGAAAAATAATAATTGTGATGATTTAATGGTGGTGTTAAAGTAAATCATCTCGGATTTGCTTTAATAACTGTTTGGCATCTTCTTTTTTAATGTCTTTTGACTGGCGAATAAAATCAATCAGTTGGTCTTTGGTTTTGTTATCTAAACCGGATTCGGCCAGAGTTTGGGCATAATTTCGTTTAGGATAATATGTTTTTTTGGCAATTGTGGATAACTCCTCTTTTTCCTGGGTGGTGATGATGTTTTCACACATTGCATTTTCAAAAACATAATTCATATTAATCAACGGTTCGGATAACGCTTCCAGGCTATCGCTGTCAAGCATTACTGCAACATCATCATCTGAATCAACTTTACCGCTTGCATATTGTTCATAGACATAGCCTACTCCAATCATTCCGAGACTGTCAAGTTCAGATGCTCTAAGTGCACCCATGCTTGAAGCTCCGTAAACTTTGACTCCGCTTTTAATCACTTTAAGAATTTCTTTATGCCCCACTGCTGAGTTCTGATGAAATACTCCGTCAATTATTCCTATAATGTCGGGATTTTCTTTTAAAGCAAGATTCAAGTCGCCTCTTTTTATGGGTCTTTTATAAACTACTTCAATGTCATCGCAGCTATCTAAAATATCTTTTGCTTCACTGAATGGAAGTGATAATCCTGTGTAAATTATGATTTTGGTCATGTTATCATACTTTTAAAAATCTGTATCCTGCCCTTGACTGGTCAATTGCGTAAAGTTCCATTTCAGGAATGATTATACGAACAACGCTGATGTCCAATTCCGGTCTTGTCAAATCGGCATATAATATTTTTTCAATGTCATTGGCAATCAGTTCATCTTTAACGATTTCAATATCCTCGGTAATGGATGTTGTTGACCTGTTTTCAATATCTGACAAATCAATTTGATTTTCTTCCTGTCTGAAGTAATATTTGTTGATTCTTTTCATACGTTCATATCCTGCTTCACGCGCAAAATCTGCTCGAACGGTATCTTCACGGGCACCGTTTATCTGTGTGGCTCTGCTTTGTGCAACTTCGGTCAATGCCCTTAAAATTGCAACTTCCGGATCGAGATGTGTTCCCATTCCCAAAGTCAAAAGTCCTGCATCTTTGGTAACTGTATCATCAGCAGATGCTGCGATTGTCGGAACATTAATGTCTGCAGTAAAATCCATAAGTTTGATTTTTATTCCTTCACTTTCGAATTTATCAATTGTGTCGTTAACGATATCGCTTTCTATTGTATCCAAATCGATTTGGGCGTAATTTTTATGGGTTAGCTCGAAAATGCTCCATGCATCTCTTTCAATGACTTCAAATATTCCATGCAGTATTGCTTCTTCCAGAACATTTCCTGAAGCCAGACCATTGGTATTTGACTTAAACAGGCTTCTGGCCTGGGGATTAGTAATGTATGGATGATATATTGCATTTGTCGGAATGTAATAATCATTATTGGAGATTATGTCATGAGCTATACTCCATTCCAGTTTAAAATCTGAAATGTCTTCCTTTTCAAGTTCCTTTGGAAGATTTAGGGATTTCGGATTTATATATTCTCCTTTTTCAGAAATCTCATCTAAAGTAGCTATTATGCTTTCATCACTGTCCTGCCTTTCGGCGGAATATCTCTCAAAACCTTCCATCATTGCAGATGCTTTGGCGTGGTCTTTTTCAATTCCTTTCCCGCCGTAGATGCTCACTGCGCCGTCTTCTGCAGTCGGTCTTATGGCAGTATAGATTGGCAGACCAATTCTGTCCAAATCTGTAATGTCTGCAATACGGGTTATTCCAGCTACTTTCAATTTATCTTCATTAATTTCAATTGTCCTTTTTGGAGCTATAACTCTATGGGTTCCTTTAAAGTAAGTAAGTTCATTTGTCATTTTAAAATCCTATTATTAATCTCACTAAGTTTTCAACGCCCATTGTCATGGATGCAAATGTCATGATTCCAGCTACTGCAATAGTAACGATCCATATTCCAAAATTCCAGTTCAATACTTTAGATCCGTCTAGATTTCCAATAGGAAGCAAGTTAAATACAGCTAAAAAGCTGTTGACGGAGTATCCTAAAGAACAGATTATGAATAATGTCACGGAATTTGCTGAATGGAATGCAGATGGATAAACTGCCACTGCAACAGCTAAGAATATTAATGCAAGAACGATATTGACAATAGGTCCTGCAATGGATATTTTACCGTTGATTTCATCGGTCATGTAGTTTGCATAGGTGTATACTGCACCCGGAGCTGCAAATACGAATCCGAAAAAAGATGTTATCAATGCAAATATTAATCCTTGAGGCCATAATTTAAATTCAGCCCAGTATCCGTATTTCATTGAAACAAATTTATGTCCTAATTCGTGCAAAATAAATCCAAGACCTACACCGACCATAATATATGGCAATATGGTTAAAACGGCATTTGTATCTCGTCCACCGTTGGCTAATGCAAAACAAAGTGAAATAACGAAAAATGCTATCAGTAAGTCTCTTACTTCACTGCTTGTAAATTTAATCATAATTTTAAAATATCTAGTTTTATATATAAAGTTTTTTCTAAATATTATCATGGACGTACATATAAAAAATATTTTAAATGATTTGAAAAAAGATGATTTTCAGGCTTATATGTTGACACAATTTACAAATGTGGAATATATCTCCAATTATAAACCTACAAGTTTTGCTTTCTGTGTAATTAAAGACAATCCTGTCATTTATGCTTCAAGCATGGATATGGAGATTGCCCGAAGGGATTCTGATATTGAAGTCAGGGAATATGAATCCTATGAAGTGATGATTAAAGAGCTCAGGAAAGAGGGAATTAAAAACCTGGCTATTGAGCCAAGCCTTCCTTACAGTACATATGTTCGGTTCAGGGATGATTTTCAAATTGATTCCAAAACATATGTTGACAAGCAAAGGATGATTAAGACTCCCGAAGAGATTGGAAAGATTACTAAAGCAACTGAAATCGCCCAAAAGTCATTTCTCCAGCTGGATATTTTAAATAACTCCGGCAGCGAAAATGAAGTTGCCTTTGACCTTGTCCGTCATATGATTGAAAATGGCGCTTCTAAAGAATCATTTGACACAATTGTTGCAAGCGGTCCATCTTCAAGTCTTCCTCATGCAGTTCCTCAGGATAAGAAATTGCAGCGGCCGATACTGATTGATTGGGGTGCAATTTATGAGGGGTACTGCTCAGACAATACTCGTACTATGGTTTACACTGAAAAGCAGCATGAAATTTTTGATATTGTAAAGGAATCTCATGATAAGGCAATCAAAGCCATCAAACCGGGTCTTAAATGTTGTGAGATTGATAAAGTCGCACGTGATGTTATTTCAGATTATGGTTATGGTGATAAATTTATCCATTCAACAGGCCATAGCTTAGGTCTGGATATCCATGAAACTCCTGGTTTTTCTCTTCGCGATGATACAGTAATTGAAAAGGGAATGGTTATCACAGTAGAGCCTGGAATATATCTGGAAGGCGAATTCGGTGTGCGTTTGGAAGATACAATTGAAATTTCACGAAAAGGCAATGTGATAGGTGATCTGCCGCTGATTATTGATTAATTTCTTTTGATGATAAACATGGTGGTATCATCAAAAGGATCATTGTGGTTGCAGAACTCATCAATATCATTTTCAACAGAAGTAATGATTTTTTCCAAATCATCATTTTTATGTTTGTTTAAAATATCTTTGAGTCGTAAATCACCGTAAAATCCATTATAATCATCGTTTGCTTCAGTAACCCCATCAGTATATAGGAATAGGGCATCGCCAGGATTCATTTTTATTGTTTCTGTTTTATAGGGTATGTCTTCCATACATGCCAAAAACAGTTCTGCATTGGTTTTGATGTATTCAAAATCTCCATTGTTTCTTTTAATCAGTGGAGGATTATGTCCTGCATTGACAAAGGTTAATTCTCCGGTTTTCGTATTGAGTTTTCCAATCCATGATGTGACAAAAAGACTTTCCGCATTTCCTTTGCAGAGTTGATTATTTACATCATATACTGCTTTTGAAAGGTCGCTGTAGTGTTTAATGTAGTCATGAATTAATGTCATGGCTTTCACCATGATTAATGCTGCAGTAATTCCTTTTCCGCTCACATCTCCAATAACAAATCCTATGTTTTCATCGTCGATTTGGAAATAATCATAAAAATCCCCTCCCACTTCACGGGCCGCTTTCATTATTCCCCATATTTCAATATTCTTATTTTCGTAGAATTTTTCAAAATCAGTCGGAATCATTGAGTACTGAATTTCCCTGGCTAATTTGAGTTCTGTTTTATATTTTTCTTTTTCACTTGTTACTTTGACTAAATTGTCACTGTAGCTAACTAAATCGCTTCCCATGTCGAGCAGGGAATCTGACAATGACTTTATTTCATTGTTGACTGTAATGTTGTTCAGGTTATTTTTCAACAACTCAATATCATCATAATCTTCAATGTCGTTAGATAAATATTCAGATAATTTTTTAAGGGGATTCATAACTTTCCTTTCTAGAAATATTATATATATGATCATAGGGATTAAAAATGGGAATAAAATCTCTCCAAAATCATAAACGTAACTCACAAAAGGGTCAAATGAGAGATTATATTCAATAAAATACAGGTGGTTCAGTGTGGTTGTCAGTGTTATTGATAATATTAATAGGATTACTAATATTGAAACACATATTTTGTAAAATGTGTTCGGTTTTTCTTTAGGGGGTATTGTAAATACATCCTCTTTGTATGGTTTAAATAGAAAGATGACTGTAAATACTACTGATATTGCTATTAAAGTTAAATTATTAGGCAGTGTTAATAAAAAGAAATCATTTGGTTGATTAAATATGAAGAAGTATACAGGAGTAATCATTGAAATCAGCAATGATATTAAATATAAACTGTCAGGCATCAGCCTTTTTATTTGTTTTTTTGGAGTGTAGCACGGTATGTCTGCATGGTAGATTGCGGTCATGATAAATATCATTAATAATGTTGTAATGATTATTGTGAAATAAACTGCCTCGACGTCTTTGTTTATTGACAGTTCGTTGTATAAAATTCCGAATGAATATAAGTATGTGATAGCCATGATAATTATCAGTTTTATGAAATTATTTGCCCGATTTATGTTTGGAACATCATTTCCATTCTTATTTAAAATTGAATACCATAGCTTCCATGGCAATATTCCGAAAATAAATGTAATTGCCGCATTGAATAATATGATTTCGATGTTTGCCGCTTGAAAATAAATGATGTCATATGCTGTTTCTGTTAATGTAAATCCTAAAACTGCATATGGTCCAAAAAACAGCCCTAATATTGGAAGTATTGTGTATTCTAGTGGAATCGGATAATCTAAAGCATTCAAAATCACTATCTCAATTACACTCACAATTACTGAAAATAAAAAGATATATTTTTTAGAATTGAAAATTTCATTAATCCTCATTTTCATCACCCGTATATCTTAAAAGCAGCATTGTCATGTCGTCAAACTGTTCCTGGCTATTGCAGAACTTGTCTAAATCTTTTATAATTTCATCAATAATTTCATTTAAATTTTCATCTTTATGTTTATTGATTATTGTTTTTAAACGTTCTTCTCCATAAAATCCTTCATAATTATTATTTGCTTCAGTAATTCCGTCGGTATATAGGAAAATCATATCTCCCGGATTCAGATTTAATTTATATTCATTATAAGGCATGTCTTCCATCAATCCAAGAACCAGGTTTGCACGAGTATCCAGATATTCAAAATCACCGTCTTTTTGTTTTATTAATGGACGATTATGTCCGGCATTGACATAAAATAGATTTCCATTATTCAAATTCAGTTTTCCAATCCATGATGTGACAAAGAGGTTTTCGTCATTTCTCTCACATGCTGTGTTATTGACATTTTCGTATACCTGTGAGAGCTTTTCTCTAAATATGGAATTGTTCCTGATTAAATGCATGGTTTTTACCATGAATAATGTTGCAGGCATTCCCTTGCCGCTCACATCTCCTATAACAAAATTGATGTAATTTTCATCAAGTTCAAAAAAATCATAGAAATCTCCTCCCACTTCTTTTGCAGGGCTCATGAATCCGTAGATTTCAAATGGTTTATTTTTAGAAAATTCATCAAAATCTTTGGGAAGCATATTTGCCTGAATATTGCTTGCAACATCCAGTTCGGTTTCAATTCTTTCTTTTTCAGCTGTTGTCTGCTTAAGATCATCTAAATTTTCATTTATAAGTGTTTTCAGATTTAAAAATGATTTAACTAATGTTCCAATGTCATCGTCAGGTTTTACATATTTGTTAAGTTCGATATCTTTGCCGGTTACTTTTTTCTGATTATTATATTCTTTTGTTGAGTCAATCAGGCCATAAAGAGGATTTGTAACGCTGTGCTCAACATATGAAATATGGAGCATTGAAAGAATTATTATTGAGATGCTTGAAACTGCAAGTATTATCATTAGTAAAAAGTCATAATTTAAATTTGGAAAAACATAACTCACAATGTAGTTTAAGCTATAATAATTAAAAATTAATGTAATGCTAAAAATTAGCATGAATATCATGATAATTTCTTCGATAATTGAATAATTTGTGTTTATTATTTTAATGTCTTCGTCCCTTTTGTTTAAACAGAACAATATTATAAAAATTAAACATACGATGAAGAAAATGTTATTTAGATAAGGGTTATGAATAACTGACAGTCTGTCAAGAATCAAATAACCTCCGGCAATTAAAAATGCTGTTATATAATATTTGTGGGGGATATTTATCTTAGTGTCGAACTTTTTGGGGACTTGCATAGGAATTTTAAGAATATTAAAACTGCTTATGAGTAAAAGTCCCAATATTATTGAAAATGAGAATATGTTTGTGATGTAGGAAATTCTCTCGATATTTCCGGTTAACGGATATACTACTTTCATATATGGTGTTGCAAGCATGGAAAGATTAATCAAAATCCAGTATGTTATTGATATTATTCCGATTATGGCTATAAACTTCAGAATATTGTAAATGGAGTCAAATTTAGGAGTGGTCAGTTTGTGCCTTTTGAATATTGTGTACCATAATTTATATGTAAATACTGAAATGAGAAACATTATTCCAAAATCTATAAAACAGGCCAGCGGATTGATTCCCTGCCAGAGCTCCCAAACCAGTGTTGCGGATGCCTGACCCAGTGCTCCGATCGGTCCGAACATCAGTCCGAAGATGGGTGCAAGCCATAAATCGCCCAGCAAATAATTTCCAGTAATCATTAACTCTTCGAAGAAATAATAAAATATAAATTCCATGGCGAATGTGAAAATAAAAATGAATTTTTTATTGTTAAATATTTCTCTTAGATTAATATCTCTGGACATTGTACTCATTTTTGTATTTTGTTGTTAATTAAAGTTAAATGTATTGTAAAATTTTGCTTTGATGTTCATTTTGCAATGCATTTCTTTTTTTGATGATGTGTTCTTTTCAAAAAAGTTAATGGAATTTATTCATCTTTTTTTTTTAAAAATATTTTGTAAAATATAATTTACTTAACATTTATATGTTTATTTATTCAATTATTTAATAAAATAATTATGGGTTTTGTATATGAGGTATATTAACAGACATGATTTGCTTATCATTGCCCGAAATATTGGCATAATCATGGTCGGGATTGGAATGATGTGCTTGATTCCGATTGCTGTTGATTTGATATATCTTGAATTCAATTTTTTATATTATCTTATTCCTGCTTTTCTATCAATTGGTATTGGCTTGGCATTAATTAAAGCTTTAGATAAATATTCGATTGATAAAATACGTTTAAAGCATGCTATGATAGTATCTTCCCTGTCATGGCTTTGGGCGGGCATTTTGTGCGGTATGGTGCTTTACTTTGTTACGGACATAAGCATTGTTGACAGTATTTTCGAAAGCATGTCTGCTTTAACTGGAAGTGGTATAACTATATATAGTGATGTTGAGGTTCTGCCTCAAAGCATATTATTTTTCAGAGCATTTCAGCAGTGGATTGGTGGTTTGGGTGTTGTGTTAATGATAATATCTGTTTTGGCAAAACCCGGTTCCATATCTGCAAAATTATATCAGTCAGAAGCTCGTGAGGAACGCATTAAACCGTCTACCAAAGCTACAGTCAAACAAATCATCAAGATTTATTTAGTTTACACTTTATTTGGGATTATTTTGTATGTTCTTGCAGGAATGCCGGTTTTTGATTCAGTGTGCAATACATTCTGCATTATTTCAACCGGAGGTATGAGTATTAAAAATGCAAATATAGGATTTTATCAAAATGATGTAATTTATTTCATAACAATTATTTTGATGATACTGGGTGCTACCAGCTTTTTAGTTCACTTTAGAATCATTAAAACAAGGGGAAAATCATTTATTCGGGATTTGCAATTTAAAACAATGATTTCTTTAATTGCTGTTTCATCCATATTGATATATTTCATTTCAAATATACTTCCTATGGATATTGTATTTGTCGTTGTTTCTGCGGTTACTACCACCGGGGCCAGCATTCAAAGTTCGACAGTTATGGGCGGCTGGCATCCATTTGTGATATTTATTATAATGATGCTGATGCTTATTGGAGGTTCAACCGGTTCTACAGTTGGTGCAATTAAATTGATGCGTATCATTACCTTTTTTAAAGGAATATATAAAAATTCACGTGAAATCTGGTCTCCCCGTGGAAGTGTTGTTTCAATGCAGATGGATAATCGGGAACTCAAAGAAAAGATTTCTGCCCAAAGCGGAAATTATATAGCTCTTTATCTGATTTTAATATTGATTACTTGGTCACTGTTGTGTTTGTATGGACATGACCCTCTCAATTCTTTATTTTTTTCCATGTCCATGCAGGGTAATGTCGGTTTGGAAATAGGTTCTATGTCCCAGACAATTGAAATGCCGTTGAAAATCATTGGAATTTTCAATATGTGGGCTGGAAGACTGGAAATATATCCTTTGCTGATTACATTAAGAGCATTTTTTGAATTGTTTAAATCATAATTAAGTTATTGGGTGAAGTTTTTTTAACAGGTTATCTTAACAAATTATATAACACAATGCATTTAAAAATATTAATAGATTTCAAGAGTAGTTAAAGTTATGAGGGGATTTTGTGAAAAAAACAAAAATTATATGTACTATAGGGCCGGCATCCAATTCTGTTGAAGTTATGGTTAAAATGGTTAAGTTTGGTATGGATTGTGCACGTATTAATCTTAGCCACGCTACACGTGAAGATATACTGAATACTATTGATGTGGTTAATGAAGCACGCAGAGTATGTGACAGGCCTATAGCTATACTCTATGATACAAAAGGGCCGGAATTTAGAACTTTGGAATTTAGCGGCGGGGGAGTATTTCTTAAAAAAGGGGATACTATCCGAATGAGTAAAACCTGCATTTCAGGCAATCAGGAGGAATTTGGAGTCAATCATAGTGAAGCTATTGATTTTATTGAAGTGGGGGATAAAGTACTTGTTGATAATGCTTTGCTTGAATTGGAAGTTATTGATAAGAAAAATGATCATGTCGTATTGAAAGCTTTGGGAAACGGTAAAATTCAGGACCATAAAACAATCAATGTTCCGGGTGTTAACTTAAATCTGGATTTCATAAGTGATGTGGATAGAAATGACATTGCTTTTGCAGCAAAGCACGCATGTGATTATCTGGCTTTGTCATTTGTAAACTCAAGAGATGACGTTATTGCTGCTCGAAAAATAATTGAAGAGGCTGGCGGTGAAGCTTCCATCATTTCAAAAATTGAAAGCAGAATGGGTATTGAAAATATAGATGATATAATTGACGAATCAGATGGAATCATGATTGCCCGTGGAGATTTGGGTGTGGAAGTTCCTATGGAAGAGGTTCCTATGCTTCAAAAGAGCATTATTAAAAAATGCCGTGAAAAGGGTAAGTTTGCAATTGTAGCTACTGAAATGCTGGCGTCCATGTATGAAAATCCAAGACCTTCAAGAGCAGAAGTTTCTGATGTGGCTAATGCCGTATTGGACGGGACTGATTGCGTGATGTTGTCTGGAGAAACTACAATTGGGAAGTATCCAGTACCTGCGGTTATCATAATGAGTAGAATTTGTGAATATGTGGAATCCACTATTGACTATTCAAAGCATACTGCTTATCTCGGATCAATCGGTATCAGTGATACAATAGCAAAACTTGTTGTTGAAGCTGTAGAGTATTCCGATATTAAATTGATTGTCACTCCAACAATGACTGGATTTACTGCTCAAAAAATCAGTAATTTAAGGCCGAACGCTACAATATTGGCATGCTGTCCGTCTTATCGTATTGCAGATAAAGTTATTTTAAATTTTGGTGTTAAACCGGTAAAAACAGACATATATGAAAACACTGATGAGATGGTTGAAAATGCAAAACGCATCGCTCAGGAAGAATTTGACTTGAATGAAGGAGATTTGATAGTAATTACTGGAGGATTTCCCCTAGGTAAGACTAAAAAAACCAATTATCTAAAAATTATTCCAATTTAATTTTGATGGAGGGCAAACTGATTAATATATCTGTTATTCAATGAAGTGACTAAAAAATTAATGTTAAGTAACTGTGATGTGACAGTTACTTATTTTTTTCGATTTCAATGTTTTTTGACGATTATTTTAAATAACCGTCTAAATACGTTTCAAATTTTTTAAGCTGACGCTCAATCCAATCTGGAAGATGATTTAATTTATTGTCCACTATCCAAATCCATAATTTCTCAATTGTCCATCTTCTTATAAAATCAATTCCCGTACATGCAACGTAGATTAAAACCAGTGCTGCAATAGCAAATAGGATGAGATTTGATGAATTATAATAAGATGAAGTGTTTAGTATTGTTTTCCATAGATAATGGCGAACAATAAGGTTGTCATGGATTAGATAAACACCAAATGCACTTCCGGCTATATAATTGATATACTTGTTTGAAAACTCTTTTCTTTTTAAAAATATCAGGAACAGTGTTGTTGATGCGATAAGAACAAAAAGTTTGTTTTCCAAAGCAGGAGCCATGTATAAAATACCGTCATCTACAGCTTCAATCGGATAACCTACCCACATGTGTAAATTTTGGGACAGTGGATATATGATGTCATAATATCCGATTATGCAGGAAGCGACATATGTAATTATCATGGATAGAGAAAAGATTGCTATTAGCTTTTTAAAGCTTAGCTTATCAATGTCAAAGTGCAATCTGATGAAACTGCCTATGAAATACAATACTACAAACCAGAGTATTGGAACAAACTGGAAACTGTATCCTACAAACATCGGTGCTCCAGCGTCCATGAATGTCGGGGTAAATGTCGGAAATATTGACCACAATACAATACACAACAACAATAATCTTATGAAATTCTTTTTTGATAAGCTTTTAATAAATTTATTTAAGAATGGTGAAATCAGCATCAACACAATATATGCTGTTACAAACCAGTATGCACTATGGCTGATAGGCAATAAGTAAATTCCAATATTTTCCAATGTAATCGGTTCTACAGGGGGTAAAAATATTTTAAATATCAATAAAAATATCACTGAGTAAAAGTAAACCTCACCGCCCAATACCAGTAATTTTCTTAACGTAAACTTGGAATTAATCATAAAGTAAGCCGAAATCAGAACAAAGACCACGACTCCTATTTTACCTAGAATGCCACAGAAAAAAATTATATAATTATTCGGATTTGAAGCAACAAAATCAATATTGCCCATTCCATGCACCGCAAAGTGATGGGCAATGATAAAAAACATTGCAACAATTCTTAAAATTTCCAAATTAGAATTACGTTGATTTCTATTCAACATGATAATTATATATTCAATATCTGAGATTTATATATTTCTAAATATGTTTAGGATTTATATGAAATTATTAGGTATTGTTCATCTATAATTTTACAATAATTATGCAATTAATTAACATCACTTAAGTCTGTTTGTGATATTTGGAAAAAATTATTCATTGGATGTAGTAAATTAGGATAATGTGATGATATCTTATAGAAATCATCGGATAATCTTGTTTGTATTTTAAATTTTAGGTGTTTTGGTGGATATTTCTTCCATTATTTTCTTAAATGGTGGGAACAGAAATATAAGTTTATCTGCTCTCTGTTATCCAAATCCGTTATATATTTATATATTCGTTGATAGACTTTTAGTCATGTTTTAGAAGTTTTAAACAAAATGGGAGTATTTCATGGATTGTTTGAATGATATAAAACATTTTTATTATAGAATTTTCAGGAGTTCAGGGAGAAAATGAAATACAAGAAAATAATGTTCATGCTGGTGCTTGCTGTTTTTCTATTAAGTATAACTTGTGTTAGTGCAAGTGAAATAGATGATACTT
>NZ_OMWA01000009.1 GCF_900314615.1 uncultured Methanobrevibacter sp.
TAACGATTGAAAACAACTCAAAACAAGAAAAAAATAAAAGAACCACAGAACTCTAAAATAAAAACTAAAACCAAATAAACTTAAAAATAGAAAAAACAATAAAAATTAAGAAAAAATGGATTTATTGACAAACCCCTAAAAAAAGAAAAAAAATTAGTGAGAAAATGAATTCCCACTATTTAATTGTTATTTTTACTGATTTGCTTGAAGCTTTGTATGTTACGTCACCATCGTATTTAATGGAAGCGGTGAATTTGCCTTTTTTGGTTATTTTAAGGCTGAATGTTGCCTGACCTTTAGCGTTTGTTTTTGCTGTGTAGGTTTCACCATTGATTTTAAGGGTGACTTTTTTAGCTTTTGCAAGGTATGTTTTTCCATCGATTGATGATCCTTTGATGGTTTTTAAAGTTACTGTGTATTTTTTGGTTTTTGCAGTAGCTTTAAATGTTTTTGCGCTTGCAGAGATGGATGTAGGTTTTTTGTCGATAACTACTTTGTGAACTGCCATGGAAGCTTTGTAGTTTTCATCACCGAGGAATACTACTACAAATGTGTATAGACCTGCGTTTTTCAGGTTAATCTGAACAGCTGCATAACCGTTTGCATCAGTTGTTCTGTTTAATGTTACACCGTTGTAACCGATGTAGATGGTTTTATTTTGAAATCGCTACCTGCGTAGCTGAACTCAACAATAGCATTGTTGGTATTTTTAAGCAAGAACCAGCCATTCTCATCAGTAGTGATGTTTGCTTCAGCACCATTGATTTTGTAGACAACTGTAGCGTTTGCAATAGGATTACCCATGCTGTCAACTAAAACAGCATCAATATAACCTGATCCGTCAACAGTAACATTGACAAAATCGCTTGAAATCACAGAAGCGGCAAATGTTGCAGCTTTGTGGAATCCTGCATATGTATCGTCACCATCGTAGACAACAACAACACTGTGTTCGCCAGCAGTCAAGTTTTCAATTGGAATAACAGCATTACCGTTTTCATCTAAAGGAACAACAGTTTCAACACCATCGATGATAACTGAAACATTGCCTGTAGCACCAGGAACAGAAACAGTCACATTAGCAGATTCACCAGCTTTAACATCACCAGGAGTTGTAATTGTAGCATTTGAAACCTCTTTTACCGGTTCTGTCTGATTGGTATTAACAACAGCAGTACCATTTACATACTCAATAGGATACTCAACACCATCAACAATAACAGTTTTAGTCTTATTAGCTAAAGCTTCTTCTAATTGACGAGTTAAATCATCAATTTTAGCATTAGCATCAGCAAGATCATCAGCCAACTTAGTAGCATTAGCCTTAGCATCAGCCAACTCACCAGTTAAATTATCAACCTTAACCTTAGCATCAGCAAGATCATCAGCCAACTTAGTAGCATTAGCCTTAGCATCAGCCAACTCACCAGTTAAATTATCAACCTTAACCTTAGCATCAGCCAACTCACCAGTTAAATTATCAACCTTAGCCTGAGCATCAGCAAGATCTTCAGCCAACTTAGTAGCATTAGCCTTAGCATCAGCCAACTCACCAGTTAAATTATCAACCTTAGCCTTAGCATCTTCTAATTGTTCTGTTAAATTAGTGATATTCTGTTTAGCTTTTTCAAGTTCTTCTGGTAAGTCTGTATTAACAGTAGTGCCGTTCACAGGAGTAATATTGTATTCAACATCATCAATGATAATAGTAATATTATCTGGTAATTTGTCTCCAACATCAATAGTTTGTACACCAGATTCTGCAGCGTTATATTTATCATCACCACTGTAAGTAGCAACTACAGGATAACTACCAGCACCTAAAACAACCTCTAATCCACCATCAGCAACATCAACAGCATATCTAGTACCATTAACATCAATAACAACACTACCAGATGCACCATCAGTAACATTAAACTCAATGACTGATTTCTCACCAGATTTACCAGGAACAACAGTCAAATTAATATCAGAAGCTAATTTATCAACAGCAAATGCATATGTATCAAATCCTGCAGTATAAACATCAGTTTCCGGACTTTCAACAGTCACAATATAAGTTCCAGCTTTAGTGACTTCATAATCTTCAGAAACCTCTTTACCATTAACTTTAATAGTCAAAGCACCATCAGTTTCATTAACAACCTTAATTGATACATTATCACCGACTTTAACATCATTAATCGGATCTATTTTAATTACAGCATCTTTTTTAGCTACATTATAACCTATTGTTATTTGAGAAGAATCATATTTTGAACCTTCATTTGCAATATATTTAACGGTAATGTTGTTTTTACCAGATTTTGTTTGAGCAGGCAATGCGATAACAGTTTTCTTACCTGTGATTTCATATTCATTATCATTAATTTTTATGATTCCTTCTGCATCATCAGGAAGAGTTACAGTGACATTCACTTCATCACCAATTACTGTGTCTTCAGCTTCTACGTCAAATTCGTATTTGTATATTGGCCTTACTATGAATTCCTTTGAAATAGTGTTTTCAGTGTATCTTGAAGATCCGTAATATTTTGCAATTATTGTGTAATTTCCAACTCCTAAATCAGCGTTTGTATATTTATAATAATTATAGTTTAAGGTTTCAATTGCTGAATATAACACTTGTGAGTCTTTTAATAATTTGACATATACTTTACCAGGGTCAGGTACTGTAATATATGCATTTTCAGCTTCTCCAACAGTTATATTAGCTACATCCAAACCAAGTTGAGGTTCGATTTTATTTACTGTAATTGTTATTGTAGCTGATTTTTCTAAGTATTTTTCATTTTCAAGTGCAGTTACAGTAATGGTTACTTTACCACTCATAAGTCCATATACGACACCGCTTTGAGACACATCAGCAATTTCACCATTACTGCTTTCAAATACAAGTTTTCTGCCAGTAGATTCTGTTATGACTTCTAAAATCATTGTACCAAATACATCAATGCTTGTTGCACCATATACTATGATTGTTGAAGGATTTTTGTTTACTGTTACGGTAATGTTTTTACTGCCCGGAAGGTATTCATCGGTTTCTGCAGCATAAACAGTAATGTTTGCAGTTCCTGCTTTTTTACCTGTAACCTTACCAGTATTAATATCAACAACAGCAACACCAGTATCATTAGATTCATAAGATAAGACAGCACCATTAGCACTAGCATCAATGCTTAATATTTTATCTACACCAACAGAAGCTGATTCTCCATTATTAATGGTAATTATCGGATTAATTTTATTTACTGTTACAGTTGCGGTTGTACTTCCTTCACGATATTTATCTGTTTCATTCCAGCTCAATAAGATTACAGCATCTCCACCTTTAAGACCTGTGACATCACCGTTAGTATCAACAGTTACATTTTCCGGATTTTGAGAAGCATACACAATAGTTCCTTTAAAATCATCAGGTATACTTACAGTTAGATGTTTGGTTTCAAATACATCTAAAACCAGTGCCTCTGGAGTAATTACTGCATCAATCTTATTTACAGTTACTGTTAAGTTTTTACTGCCCGGAAGGTATTCATCGGTTTCAGCAGCATAAACAGTAATGTTTACAACACCACCAATAATACCAGTAACATTACCATCATCGCCAACAGCAGCAATACTAGAATTACATGAACCATAAGATAAGACTGCACCATTCGCACTAGCATCAATAACAAAACTATCATCAGCATCAACAGAAACAGGCACAGCATTGTTAATAGTGATAACCGGATCAATCTTATTAACCTGAACAGGTACATCAACACTGCCTGCATTATATCTTTCAGTTCCAGTCACACTTACAGTTATAACAACAGGATAACCTGTAACTCCCCTAATATTTCCTCTAGTATCAATAACAGCTCTACTTTCATTACCACTAGCATATTTTAAAATACCATCACTGTCTGTAGTGACATTAATATTAACTGTAGATTTCACATCAACAGAAACAGGATTTCCATTATTAACAGTAATAACAGGAGTGAGCTTATTAACAGTCACAATAATGTTTTTAGTTAACTCATTATATTTAGGGGTTTCAACTGATTTAACGGTAATATTTACAAGACCACCGGTTACACCAGTGACATTACCTTCAGCATCAACAGTTGCAACATTAGTAGCATTACTTGCATAAGTAATATCGCCCTTACTGGTTGTGTTAGCTCTTATAATCAAGTTACCATCCACATCAACCACATCACTCTCACCATTATAAATAGTGATTTGAGGAGTGAGTTTATTTACTGTTACAGTTAAGTTTTTACTGCCCGGAAGGTATTCATCGGTTTCAGCAGCATAAACAGTAATGTTTACAACACCACCAATAATACCAGTAACCTTACCATCAGCGCCAACAGCAGCAATACTAGAATTACATGAACCATAAGTCAATACAGCACCATTCGCACTAGCATCAATAACAAAGTACTCATCAGCATAAATGGAAACAGGTTCCTTATTGTTAATAGTAATAATCGGATTAATCTTATTAACCTGAACAGGTACATCAACACTGCCTGCATTATATCTTTCAGTTCCAGTCACACTTACAGTTATAACAACAGGATAACCTGTAACTCCTCTAATATTTCCTCTAGTATCAATAACAGCTCTACTTTCATTACCACTAGCATATTTTAAAATACCATCACTGTCTCCTTTAGTTGCATTAATATTAACTGTAGATTTCACATCAACAGAAACAGGATTTCCATTATTAATAGTAATAGTAGGAGTGAGTTTATTAACAGTTACAATAATGTTTTTAGTTGACTCTTTAAATTTGTCGTTTTCAACTGATTTAACAGTAATATTTACTTTTCCACCAATTATACCAGTGACCTTACCTATCGCATCAACAGTTGCAACATTAGGAGCATTACTTGCATAAGTAATATCGCCATCACTGGTTGTGTTAGCTCTTATAATCAAGTTACCATCCACATCAACCACATCACTCTCACCATTATAAATAGTGATTTCAGGAGTGAGTTTATTTACTTTAATTATTTTACTTACAGTTAAACCACTGTATTCAAGTGTTTCAGGCAGTGTTATTGTTACTTTAACTTCCCCACCTTTAATACCGGTCAATTCATTGCCAGATAAACTAGCAACTGATGTATCATTTATAGAATAAGTTAAAGTTCCATCGCTATTAGTGGTAGCATTTATAAGTATAGTTCCATCCACATCAACGGAATATGCCTGACTATCTGAAATAATAATATTTCCGATTTGCTTGTTTGTTACAACAACATTCACTTCAATGTCCTGTGAAGTGTAGTTTTCACTTTCGCCAATTGATATTTTTAAGGTGGTTGGACCATCACTAACACCTGTAACATTACCCTTAGTGTCAACAGTCGCAATATTGGTGTCTGTAATTTCATAGCTTAATGCGCCATTACCTAAATGTGTTGCAACAACAGGTTCTGTGTTTCCAACATGGAGCAGTACAGCTTCTGCTTGGAGGTTTGGTGAAGTTTTGACTACTTTTACAGGCACTTCAATACTATCTGAGTGATATTCACCAGTCCCTGAAATAGAAATAGTCAAAGTGGTTTCACCAATTTTCAATCCTTTTACATTTCTGTTTTCAACAGTTGCAATGTTGTTATCTGCAATTTTAAAGGATAATACACCATTGCTGTCATGAGTTACAGATATTTGTTTTGTGTGATTATATTCAACTTCCAAATTTTGTGCATGAAGATTTGCAGGTAGCTTTTCAACATGTACATTGACATCATAGCTTCCAGAGAGGTACTTTTCGGTTTCTTCCCAACTAATAGTGATAACCACATCTCCACCTATTTTACCTGAAACAACACCATCCTGACCAACATATGCAATATTATTATTCTGACTTTCAAAAGTAATTTCGGCACTAGGATAATCATCAGGTCTTTGAACAACAAGAGAATTGGTATCTTTCACATTAACAACAATTTCACTAGCATTAATTTTAGCTTCAATTTTATTGACAGTTACAGTAATGTTTTTGCTTCCTGGCAAGTACTGGTCATTTTCAGCTGAATAAACTGTAATATTTACAACACCAGAAATAACACCTGTGACAACACCATTTGCATCAACAGTAGCAACAGCAGTATTATTAGATTCAAATGTTAATGTTCCACTACCAGTAGCTCCAATGTCCAATGTAGAACCAGCATCAACTGAAGCGGTTTCACCTTTTTCAATTGTTATTGTAGGTTTGATCTTATTTACAGTTACAGTTACAGTTTCACTGCCTTCAAGATATTTAGGAGATTCAGCCCAGCTTAATGTAATAACTACGTCTCCACCTCTAAGACCTGTGACATCACCGTTAGTATCAACAGTTACATTATCTGGATTTTGAGGTGTGTAAACAATAGTGCCATCAAAATCACCAGGTTTATTTACAGTTAAACCTTTAGTCTCACTAACATTAACTGTTAAAGGAACTGCAGAGATATCTGCAGTAATTTTTTTGACAGTTACAGTTACATTATAGCTTCCTTTTTTGTATAAGTCTGTTTGAGTCCATTTGATAGTAATTATAGCATCTCCACCAGTAATACCAGTAACTTTACCATCATTATCTACACTGGCAACAGCAGGGGTTTTGCTTTCATAAGTGATTTCACCGTTATAGTCTGTAGGTTTATTGACAGAAATTTCCTTATCTGCATTTACATCAACATTAAAGTCAGAAGCATCAATAACAGCATCAATTCTATTGACTGTGATTGTAATGTTTTTGCTGCCTGCTAAGTAATTATCAGTTTCAGGCACGCTAACAGTTATATTAACTTTTCCTGCTTTAAGACCAGTTGCAACATTGCCTTCCAGACTTACAATACCTGTTTCATTAGGGGTATATGTTAAGTCTGCACCACTATCCACGTTTGCATTAATATTTATAGAAGATTTTACATTGACAGAGTCTGTTTCGCCGTTTTTGATTGTGATAGTAGGAGCAATTCTATTTACAGTAATGCCTACTGTTTTTGAAACTGCATTATGGTTTCCGTCTGGGGTTGTAGTTACGTTTAATGTGTATTTGCCTACGGTCAAATTACTTACAGTAATAACATTGCCGGTCAAATCAATTACCGCTTCATCATGGTCAATGACTTTGATGTTTGCTTTCTCCACAGTACCTCCAGTTACAGTGAATGTGGTTGTGTTTGATGAGAGATAATTAAATACTATATAATCATTGCCTAAGATTAATTCTGAGTCAACTTTGTTTACTGTAACAGTAATGTTTTTCTCACTGGCCAAATAATCATCACTTTCTTCATATCTGATTGTGAGATTTGCTTTTCCAGCACTTTTAGGTGTGATTTTACCGTTTGTATCAACAGTGAATACGGAAGTGTTTGTGCTTATAAATGTTAATCCTACACTTTTTAATTTATACAGATTATTTAAATATTCCGGAGTTAAATTCACATTAATATCTTTAGGCTCGCCATCATAGTCAAAGGAGATTGGCTCAGCAGTAATTCCTGATGTGTCCTTGTTTACAGTAATGTCAAGAGTAATGCTTGAAGATACATAACTATCATCTTTTGTCGGATTAAATGTAATAGTAAGCTGTGCAGTTCCTGCTTTTAATCCTGAAATTGATTGAGAATTGGTAACATCAATTATTGTAGAATTATCAGTTGTATATGAAAATGTACCTTCAACACCTGAAGGAGTTACGACTGGAGATATTTCATCTAAAATGTTGTGATGAGCAAGTACGCTAATGCTTGTATCATCTAGTGAAATTTGAGTTGGGGTTTTACTGATTTCAAAAGTGATATTCACATATTTATCAGATACACCTAGATTTTTAAAGAAATTAGCAGTAATATTACCGGTACCTAATTGTGTTGGAGTGTAAGTGATTTCATCACCCATTTCAGCTGATCTCTTATCAATTTCACCATTTTCAGCAGATAGTGTCAAGTTAACATCATGGAGTTTTGATGCATCATAATTGGAAACTTCACCGTTATTATATGATTGGAATACAAACTTACCAAGATATATGTCTGTAATATTCATTTCCCTGTCAAAAGTTGCATTTACAAACAGCCAGTTGTCAGGTACAACGTCACCATATTCATTAATTGGTACTTGGTCATAATTATCTATTGTACTACCATACCAGTTGTTATCTATTGTAAATGGTCCATTACTAAATACTCTTCTTGCATGATTGTTTAAAAAGATTGAATTTGAAACGACTGTATCTGATTGACCGTACACCATAGCAGCCGAATAGTCTTCACCCATATTTTCAATGAAAAGACATTTATCAATTTTTAAATTGTCCTTATCATTATGAACTATAGAGCGAGTACCAGTCTCCCGATTTTTTATGAAAGTACTGTTAAATATTAAGGAATTAGATGCTCCAATATATACTGCAGCACCACAATCACCAGAATTGTTAAAGAAAGTTGAATTTATGATATTTGAACCATCTGACCAGGCAGTACAAATAGCACCTCCTTTTTGGTCAAAACCTGCAGAGTTATTATTGAAAGTACTGTTAACAATAGTTAAATTATTTCCATAATTGGCAATCGCACCACCTTCTCCAGTTACAGTATTATGGATAAAAGTACTATTGATAACAGTTAAATTAGGTTTATCATTTCTAATAGCTCCACCTTGTGGTGAGGTATTATTAATGAAAGTAGTATTATATATATAAACATCCTGAGCATAAGATTGGATAGCACCACCTTGTTCTTTTGCAGTATTATTAATAAGTTTACTGTTTATAAGTGAGAATGCTTTTGTTGCACGAATAGCACCACCACCCCAACCTGAAGTACCATTAATAAAAGTACAGTTAGATATAATTGAATTTTCACCATCCATATATATAGCACAACCATCGACAGAGGTACCGTTTATGAAAGTACAACCAGAAATCTGTGTTCTGCCAGCATATTCATGTAAATAAATAGCACCCCCCGGAGAAGAGGCAGTACCATTTATAAAAGTACAATTTGTCACATAAGAAGTATATAAAAGATAAACAAAACCGCCACCATATGCAGTACCATTGACAAATGTACAGTTTATAATATGCATGTTTGAGTATGAAAAAATAGCTGAACCCCAGTTAGAAGTTTTAGTATTGGTAAATTTAATATTTTTTAAGTCTACACCAGGATATTCAGCATCATGTATATTAAATATATTACACTGATTTTTTGCATCAATTGTAAAACCATGACCATCAATTGTTAACTTTTTAGTAATTTCAATCTGAGTATCACCAGTTTGATATATGAAATCTCCATACAGATTGATGACATCACCAGCATTAGCTTCGTTGATGTATCTTTGTAGTCTTTCAAAATCAGTTTCACCGATAACTCTTCTAAATTTAGAAGTTTCATATTCAGCAGTAATGGAACCTTTAGCTGAAACGGAAGTGTATTCAACATCATACTGACCTGATTTATTTAATTTTATTTCAGTCTCATCGAAATTAAGGTTTTCTTTAGATAACTTAAATGTAATGTCAGGCAGGTTGTAGTCATCATCGATACTGCTTTGTTTTGTTGTGGCATCATATAATTTTAATGTAACGATTGCATGGTTGGCTGTTTCATCATCAATATCCAGATAGTACCATGACTTAAGTGCAGAAGACGGAGCTACATATTCACCAAAAGTATAATTTTCACGTGTATGTCCAAACCAGCACTTTTCAATAGTTGCAGAATCTGTCACAGAAATCTGATTTTCACCATTATTCAATAAAATAGAATCATATACCTTAAGATTATTGCCTTCAGAATATATTACTGATCCTTCACTAGCAGAACCATTTGTTAAAATGAGATTCTTGATAGTTACACCCTGAGCATTTTCAGTTACATTAAATATTCTTGATTGACCTCTTGCATCAATTGTAAAACCATTACCGTCAATTGTCAATCCAGGCTTATCGATAACAATACCATTAACAATAGAATCTATATGAGGAGTATAGGTGTAGTTACGTGTCAGTTTAATCTCTTCATATGCATTAGCACTGTTTATTAACTCTTGCAAAGCATCAAATTCAGCTTCTTTTATCTCCAAATCATATTTGAATGTCTCATATTGAACACTTAACAAACCAGTTTCAGAAGTTAAAGCATATTCAAGGTCATATTGTCCTGTTTTATTCATTTTCATTTTTCTATTGTCAATTGTTAGGTTTTGCGGAGTTAAGCTGAATGTGATGTCTGGCAGGTTATAGTTTTCAACAACACTTGACTCGCCGGTTGAACGATTATATAATTTTAATGACCAAATTAAATGATTTCCTTTACTTGTTACATCAAAATAATACCAGTTATCAACAAATGGCCTTTCATTAACTATTAACGGACATTCATCAAAGTTATCCGCATCATTTCCAAACCAATTATTTGAAATGATTGGATTATTACTAAAAATATATCTACCTTCATGATTTAAGAAAATGGAATTTGTAATTTGAGCCATATAATATATTGCTGAAGTACTTTTACTCACATCAGAAACTGTATTATTAATAAAAATACATCGGTCTACAATACCTCCATTTCCATCATAATTGTAAATAGCTCCACCATCATTTAATGCAAAATTGTTAATAAAAGTAGAGTTTGCAATACTTCCTAAATCATTATTAATAGAATAAGTACCCCAGATTGCACCACCATTATTTGAAGCGTTATTATTTTTAAAAGTAGAATTGTTAATTTGAATTCTTCCAGAATGAGAAGCTATTGCGCCACCCAACTTAGCTGAATTATTAATAAACATTGAATCAGCACTAGTTATATTAGATTCATATGCATATATAGCTCCACCATAATAATTTGCAGAATTGTTTATAAATTTGGAATTAATAATATCCAAAGTTACGGAATTAGAATATATTACAGCTCCTCCACTATTACTTGATGAATCTGTATTGTTTACAAAAGTTGAATTATTAATTTTAATATTTCCTTTGGAAGCATATATTGCACCACCACCAGAGCTATCAGAATTATTAATAAACTTTGAATCAATACTAGTTATATTAGATTCAGATGCATATATAACTCCACCATAATTACTTGCAAAACTGTTTATAAATTGTGAATCAATACTAGTTATATCAGATTCAGATGCATATATAACTCCACCCCAATAATAATTTGAAGAAGTATTTATAAATTGTGAATTAATACTAGTTATATTAGATTTGGATGCATATATAGCTCCACCATAATAATCTGCAGAATTGTTTATAAATTTTGAATTAGTACTCTTTATAATACTTCCAGATGTACCATATATAACTCCACCATGATATATTCCTTTATTATTTTCAAAAGTTGAATTGTCAATATAATTATTATTTGAATTATATAAATAGACTACTCCACCATAAGTAGCTTCATTATTTTCAAAAGTTGAATTGTCAATATAATTATTATTTGAATTATATAAATAGACTACTCCACCAGAACTACCAGTATTTTTTTCAAAAGTTGAACTGTAAATTTGAATTTCTGCAGACCATGCATATATTACTCCACCAGAACTACCAGTATTTTTTTCAAAAGTTGAATTGATAATTTGAGTAGTGGCACTATATAAAAAGATTGCACCACCATATTTTCCAGAACTGTTTATAAATTCAGAATTCCTAATAATAAAATCACCAGATACTGCATATATAGCACCTCCACCATAATTTGATGAATCTGTATTATTTATAAAAGTGGAATTTATTATATTCCAATTATTAGAGCGAATGTTTATAGCCCCTCCAGCATAATTTGTTCCTAAATTCGTATTTTTTATGAATGTACAATTAATCACATTTCCTACAACTTGCTTGGAAGAATAAATAGCCGCACCACCATAATATGCTTTACCATTCATGAAAACTATGTTCTTAAAGGTCACATGCAACCCGGGATTAACAAGAAAAATAGCACTTTCACCTTTACCATCTATCTTATGGTTTTGACCATCTATTGTTAGATTCTTATCAATTGTAACACCATCATACCTAGTTTCATAATCAGACCCCATATCATATTCATAATCCCTATCCAAAACAATAGTTGATCCATCTGTTGCACTATTTATAGTTTGTTGTAAATCGGATAATGCATTTTCATTATCTGCCTTCAAAATTTCAACATCATCATTACTTTCCAGACTATAATCTTGAGACGTAGCTTCTACAGTCTCATTAGCAACACCAATAGTGACATCATCACTATCAGCAGCACTAATTGCCGAAATTGTAAAAAGCATACATATAATCAACATTATAGCGATTATCTCTCTTTTAAATTTCATATAAAATCTCCATAAATAAACTATTAATTTATAATATTATTATTTATTCACAATATAATATTTAAATTATAGTGAACTTAATGTAAAATAATCATTCCAAAAAAATAAACAATTTTATAATATAATTTTAAAAAAATATATTAACATTGAAAAATAATTAAAAAATATAAGATTAATATAATAAATATTACAATAAAATAAATTATTTTCAATTAAGATATTTTTCTTAACAAAAATTTCAAGTTAGTATCTAGATTGTTCAAATAATATTCCATCATTTTTTAAATATATTTAAAACTTACAACTAATTTATAAAATATTTTTAACAAATTGATGAAATTTTTCTCTTAAGCCACAATATTAATAAAATGTTAATTCAAAAAAAATATTAAAAGATTGTTCAAATATGAACCCAAATCCATGATGAATCTATCAACATGAAAAAGAAAAGTAAAATGAAAAAAAAAGAAAATTAAAAATTATTTTTCAATCCATGCTTTTACAGTGTCCTTTGCACCGTAAACATTTGCACCGGGAATTGACAATCCCTGTTTTATCTCAGCACCTTCACATAGCTTTGCCAAATCCTTTTGTGATGAACCGAAACCTGATCCTTCATGAGTTACAAACGGCTTTACGGTTTTTCCTGCAAAATCCAGCTGTTCCAATTGGGTAAACATTGGCATTGGAAATGTTCCCCACCAGTTTGGAAAACCTATGTAGATTGTATCATACTGATCAATGCTGTCTAATGTCTCTTTTATTTCAGGTCTTGCATCTGCCTGCTGTTCTTTTTTAGCCACATCAATACATTTCATGTAATCTACAGGATATTCTTCAGCAGGTTCGACTTTAAAGAGATCTGCACCGTCCAATTCCTGAATGTATTCTGCAATGACTTCGGTGTTTCCTTTTTCAATGTCTTTAAGTTCACCGCCGAAGTAGTTTTCACCGCTTCTTGAAAAATAAATTACTAAGCTTGACATAATAAAACCTCTTTAATTAATATTATAATAAGTATGCTATTTAAATGTTGTTATTCGCAACAATTTTATTTAGGTTTACTAAAAAAAGGCCATATAACTGATATTTTTGGCAATCCTAAATAATAATAGCTTTAAAAAATAGTATAAATTAATATTCTCATGTGGATTATTTAAAGAATTTTGTTCATTGGCTGATGACCCATAAATTCTTTCCACACTTCCGTTCGTTTTATCAAAATTTTCAATTTCATCATTTTGTATAGAATATTTTTCCTGTGAAATATCAATTTCGTACTGACCACTAGAGATACCCAAATCATGCGTTATCGTTGAATTATCAATATTTTGCGCACAAATAACATTTAAACCTAAAATCATAATCATTAAACATATAAGCATCATTAATAGCTTTCCTTTCTTGATATTTTCACCCCCTTTTATAATTAATTTAAAAAAAAAGAGGAACAAATTAATATGCTAAGCATAGCTATTTGTTCCTCATATAAAATTTAGGCTAACCTAATATATAAAAGTTTAGGTATACCGAAACAATTTGCGAGTATAAAAACTAAACATGAAAAGAAAATCAGATACAAAAAAATATACAAATTAATAAAAAAAATAGAAAAAAGAATAAACTCAATTATTCTTTAATTGAACGAGCAAGTTCTGCACCTTTTTCGAATGCTTCAGCCATTACATCCTCATCAGGTACAAACAAAACATCCAAAGTATCGGTTACAGTAAAACCTGCAGTTTCCAAATCGTTCTGGAGTTTTGCAACTGCTCCTCCACCCCAACCTTTGGATGAAAAGATTAAAGCGTTTTTCTCACTGCCGGTTCCCTTGAAGTTGACACAGTCAAGCCAGTACATCATGTTACCGATTCTTGGGAAAGGCTTGTTCATCATGGTAGGAGCACCTAATGCAATAGCTTTGGAGTCCAAAATGTCTGTAATTACATCATCAGGACCGTCTTCCTGCATGAAGTACATTGCAACTTCAACACCTTCGCTCATAATACCTTCAGCAATTTGATAAGCCAATTTCTCGGTTGAATGGTGCATTGTATCATAGATAACTGTGATTTTGTCTTTACATACTCCTGATCCCCATTCACTGTATTTTTCAACGATTGGAGCAGGGTTTTTCCAGATTTGACCGTGACATGGTGCAATCATCTTGATTTCATTGATGAGTCCAGTGTTGGTTAACTCATCAAGTTTCATACGAAGCATTGGAGATCCTAATGTTACAAGGTTAGCATAGTATTTCTGTGCTTCTCTTAAGAGATATTCCAAATCATAGTCTTCATCAAATCTTTTTGAACGTGCAACGTGCTGTCCGAATGCATCGTTTGAGAACAATATTCCTTCTTCAGCTAAAAATGTGAACATGCTGTCAGGCCAGTGAAGCATTGGAGCGGAAACAAATTTCAGGGTTCTGCCTCCGATGTCAAGTTCATCGCCTGTTGCAACTGCATTTATTTCTAAATCTGAGAAGTTATGATACTGTGCTTCCAAAAAGTTAATACAGTTTTGTGATGCATAGATTTCAGCATCAGGATTGTACTGTTCAATAGTTTGTCTTAAGAAAGTGGAATGGTCCATTTCAGAGTGATTTTGAACAAATACATCAATCTTGAATTCTTTTCCTTCCTGTTCGAATGCGTCTTTAACTCTTGCATCGAACTGTTCAAACATTCCTCTGTAAACGTTATCGATTAATACGGTTTTTTCTTCACCAAATACAAGGTATGCATTGTAGGTGGTACCTGGAATTCCATATCCGTGGAAAGTTCTGCTGTGCCAGTGGATTACACCAACCCAATAGACACCATCTGCTATTTTTACTGCTTTTGCTTTCATATTAATAACCTCAAAATAATTTAAGTTATATAAATATATATTCTATATTCTATATAAATTAGTATATTAAATACTAAGAGGTCATATTTTGAACAAAAGAATCGATTTACATATGCACAGTCTCTTCAGTGACGGGGAACTTCTGCCGTCTGAACTTGCAAGAAGAGCACTGAAACTAAACCATGAAGTTATAGCAATTACAGACCACGTGGACTGGTCAAATGTAGATACAATTCCAGCAATTCAGGACGCAATTGATGATATCAATGCAAACTGGGACATTACTGTTGTTTTAGGTGCTGAGGTAACCCATGCACCATGCGAATCCATTGACGGAATTGCTGCAAGAGCAAAAGAATTAGGTGCAAAAATCGTAGTTGTACATGGTGAGACATTAAATGAACCGGTAACTCCCGGAACAAATCGTGCAGCTGTTGAATCCAAACATGTTGACATTTTAGGCCATCCTGGTCTGATAACAAAAGAGGAAGCTGAAATAGCTTTAAAAAATGATATTTATCTAGAAATTTCAGCACGTAAAGGACACTGTCTCGGTAACGGTCATGTTGCAAATATTGCACGTGAAGTGGGAAACAAGCTCTTGGTTGATACAGATACACATGCGCCAGGAGATTTGATTACCTTTGATAAATCCTATGAAATAGCGTTAGGTGCGGGATTAAGTCATGATGAAGCTATGAAAGCTATTGTTGATAATCCTCGTGAGCTTTTAAAGTCAAAAGGAATTTTATAAAATTTATGTAAAGATTATCTTTTTGCTTGAAGAAATTGCAAATTTAACCAAACATTTAACACAGATAGTTATAATACTTTGAGATGAAAAAGATAATCTTTTTTTAAATCCACCATTTGATTATTACAATTTTAATATCCTGCTTTCTGAAAGTCATTTAAAAAAAAAAAAGTCTTCATCTTTAGAATATAAACCTGTTAATTTCAATTGATATGGATTTATGATTATTAAAAGACAGTCTTTTTATTAATTGCCTACAGTTTTTTCAAATCTGATACATTTTGGATTTAATAGTGAGTTATTGATCATACTTGCATACATATTAATCATTGAACAGGCATTTGAGTGATTAGACTATATATGAAATCTCATTTAAAAATCTTTGGGAAGAAATGAGAACAATTACATACTCAGACAATTTATCAGTTAAAAAGAAAAATAATTATTTTAAAACTTTATAAGTTAAAATCAAATCCTTTCCAAGAGAATATGAATCAACCAACTCTAATCTGACAGCTTCATCCATCAAATCAAAGCCTTCACCATCAAAGAAAGTCTTTGAATCTGCTCCCCCTACAACCATAGGAGCAACGCATATTCTTATCTCATCAATAAGACCTGCTTTTATCATTGAAAAGTTGAGAGTAGCTCCACCTTCAAGCATCAGCTTTTCAATCCCCTCTTCATGAAGATAGCTCATAAGTGATGTCAAATCGACCCTTTCATCACCGCTCCAAAAAAATTTAACTCCTTTCTTTTTAAAGTTTTCATACCTCGCAGAAGCTAGAAAATCTTCTTTATACTCATTAGCACATGCAATGATGGTTTTTGCATCGCTGTTGGTTATCCTTGCCCCGTCAGGAGTTCTGCATTTGCTGTCAACCACAACACGTACGGGATTATCTTCGGGATTTGCATCGATTTTGTGAACAGTGAGTCTTGGATCATCGGCTAAGACTGTACCTATTCCAACCATGATTGCATCGCACTGCTTTCGAATCTCATGAACCCTTTTTAAATCTTCATCGCCGGAAATATTGGAGCTTCCGGTTTTTGTTGCAATTTTACCGTCCAGTGTCATTGCCGCATTCAATATTACGTAAGGTCTCATCATGTTATCATCCCATGTGATAGAACATTTCCTTTATCTGGAGGAAGTTCATTAAAGTCTGGTTTTCAAGCATTCCAGGCATTATTAAAGCAACAATAATACCCAATATACCAAATACTATTCCGATTGCCCAGATGATTTTAACCGCATTCTTCTCAGCAATTGGTTTTCTTAAAATAAGTCTTATTAATGATTTGAAACCGACATCCGGCCTTACCAGTTTTCCTTCATCGTTTAGCTGTGTAGGTTTTTGCTGGGAGCGGTTCATTACACCTGCAGAGTAGAATTTTAAAGCCGCATCGATAATGTTCGGCATCAGTACAATAAGCGCAATAAGTTTTACCCTTCCGATAAATGCAATACAGACTATAGCTGCTCCGATAATAAGTGTACCAGTATCGCCCGGGAAAATTTTAGCAGGATATCTGTTAAAGTATAGAAATGCAAGAAGTGCACCGAGCATACTCATGGAAATGATTGTAACGTCGTATTTTCCCAAAAGGATACATGCAATGGTCAGTGATGTCATTGAGATAACGCCCAGACCTGATTCTATACCGTTTAAACCTGCAAGCATGTTTGTCAGATTTGATCCGATTGAAAGTGCAATAGGCATTGTAATCAGATATAATATACCAACATTAGGCGGTGCAGCCCACATCAGAGGAAGACCTGCGATAAAAAGCAAAAAGAACTTGGATTTTGATGAAAGTGCTAATAAATCATCGAGAATACCTATCATTCCTACAAGAAGTATTACAACAAGCACTATAACAAGCGGAAATGCCAGAATGTCGTGCATGTAGATTCCGGAAAACATTCCAAGTACAAATCCGAATATGATACCGAATCCTCCCATTTCTGCAACAACCGGCTTCCAGGATTTATGGATATCTTTTCCAACAATATCAGCTTCTTCAAGCTTTTGAATAATTTTCGGCATGAATAATCTGGTCATTGAAAAAGACAGCAATCCGCAGATTATTGCTATTACGTATAAAGGAAGTTGTGGTAAAATCATCATATTTAATTATTTAATACTCATTATTAAAAAAAGTAATTATTTATATAATGATGCATCTCTGCATTTAAAAAAAAAGAAAAAAGGTATAGCTTAAAAAATTAAGCTATATCAGAATATAATAACCCGACTGCTCTTTGAGTAAACAATACAAGATACGGAGTTATTATAATTGAAAGGAATGATAAAATAGGTACGATATTGAAGATAGCGGATAAAACAAAGTTGACAACAAAAATTACAACCATCACTAAGATTATCACTATTAATACTTTAGCTATACCAATCCTTTTGATGTCTTTTGCAGATTCAAAAATGCTTAAAGCTTCAAATAAATCACCAGTATTTGCTAATCTTGCCTGAGCCATAACTTCAAGGAATGAAAAGACTACAAATACGATTACAGCAACTGTTAAAGTGATTGTTAAAGAAATAATCAAACCGACTATTGCATCGGCCATTGCACCGAATACTAAAACAGAAAAGTCTCCGGTGGTTATAACACTTAAAATCTGTGCTAAAAGTCCTTCAAATACTATCCAAATTTTACCATAAATATCTGTTACTAATCCTGTAAGTAAAACAATTAAAGCCGGAATTAAATAGTATACGAATGATACTACAAAACTGTAAAAACCGGTGATAAAGTCTTCCCACCAATCAAATCCAGGAACTTTATCGTCAAGATTTATACCGGATTTAATAACACTGATTGAATAACCGGACATCAACCATCCGATTACCATTGCAATTATTACTGCTATTCCACCCCACATGAAGCATTCAGGAATAATAATTCCTAATACATATACTCCAATTCCAACAGTAGCAAAAATTGATGATACTATTGACAGAAGAATATAAATTGCTAGCATTTTAACATCTTTAGTCGGGAATGTAAAAGCGTCCTTAATTATTTCCATTACTTCCATATTTTCACCCATTAACTTAATTTATTTCACTCTTAATAAGAGACAATAATATATATCTAAAAAGTACTATTTAAAGTTGTTTAACAATTTATAAGAAAAATAAATTTTTAAAATTATTTTTAATTAATTTTTATATACAATAAAATACAACCTTAAATATATAACTGTTTTATTCAGCAAATGTGATTGAAAAAAATACTTGTTAGTCAAAAAAATAATGAGGGAGTGTTAATGGAGAGAAAAAAATTAATTATAATAGCTGTAATACTTTTAATAATTGCTGCAGCAGCCCTTTTTGTAATACTTACAACAGTTCATTATGAAAAAATTGAAATAACACCGAACGGAACCACTATAGACGTTCCGGCAAATCAGACTAAATATAACGGAGAATACGAAAGTGCCAAAATCTGGAACTGGAACAGCGGAATACTCCTAACATACAACAGCAATGCAGACAACAATCTTATCAAAGTAACCGAATTGGGTTTCAATACGGCAAATGACTTAATAAAAAAAGGAGAAAGAGAGGATGTTGACGGTTTAACATGTTATATTATCAATGCTGATCAGCTGTTGGAAATCCACATATTTGACATAATTAAAGTTAATTACAACGGCAAATTCTATTGCATACCTCTGACTAATGAAACAACACATGACAATATCATAATATGCTGCAAAGACAAAAACATGGCTGTGCATATGGCCAAATCAGTACAGTACAAAAATGTTTATCCCGACAAACCTAAACTGGACAATGCCGTTTCCGGCGTGAAAAACATGACCGATGATTTGCAGTCAAAGGCAACAGATTTAGTAAACAATAACAATTTAAGCAACGTCAAATCCACAATTGAAGAACAAACCGGAATTAATTTAGATGATGCTAAAACAGAAATAGAAAAATACACAGAACAATTACCCATATAATTAAAATAATGATAACGTGATTGATATGGAAATTATTAATGAAAAACAGACCCCAAAAAGAAGCTTGAAAAGAAGTTTAATCGTATTTATTGGAAATATCATAGGAATATATCTGATAAGTATTTTAGGACTGGGAGTTGAAATCAGCCATTCAGGAGACATAATGCTTTTAGTGCTGTTCTTAGGAATTATTAATGCTATACTATGGCCAATATTAACAAGAATAGCTATGCCGTTTTTAGTTTTAACATTCGGTGTAGGGACATTGATACTGAACGGAGTGCTGCTTCAGCTTTTAGCACCAATGTTTGGAATAGAAATTAAAGGTGCTGCACTTATTCTCGCACCGCTGGGAATGGCTGCCGTTACAACCCTGCTTTCAACATTAATAACCATTGAAGACGACAGTTCATATTACAGAGCTGTTTTAAACGATGCTGAAAAGAAAAGAAAAAGCGACGTCAAAGATTATCCTGGAGTGATAATTGTTGAAATTGACGGACTTGCTTATGATGTTTTACGTGAAGCTGTTGAAAAAGGCGACATGCCTACCATGAAGGAAATGATTGAAAGCAACGATTACAACCTCAGAATGTGGGAAACCGATCTTTCGTCACAGACAGGTGCAAGCCAGGCGGGAATCCTTCACGGAAACAATGAAGGCATCGTCGCATTCAGATGGATAGAAAAAAGCAACGGCAATCAGATGATGCAATGTTCAGGAATCACTAAAGTGCCTGAATTGGAGCAGAGAATTTCAAATGGAGACGGTCTGCTCGTGGACAACGGAGCAAGTAGATCCAATTTATTCTCAGGAGATACCGACAATGTGATTTTTACATTCAGTAAGATTATGGATTTCGGCAAACTCTACAATAAGGCATGGTATTCTGTATTTTCCAATCCAAGTAATTTTGCACGTATAATTGCCCTGTTTCTGGCAGATATTGTACGTGAAATCTGGTCACAATTCACACATTCCGTGAAAAATGTCAGACCAAGAATTAAACGTGGAATTATGTACATTCCAACAAGAGCCGCTACAAATGTATTCATGAGAGAAATCAACACTTCAACTTTAATCGGAGACATGATGGTTGGAGACGTTGACGTTGCATACTCAACATACCTCGGTTATGATGAAATAGCTCACCACTCAGGAGTCAGAGACAGTGACGCATGGATAGCATTAAGGCAGATGGACAAACAGATTAAGCATTTAGTCGATGCAAACAAGTACTGCCCTAGAAACTATCAGTTCGTAATTCAGTCAGACCACGGTCAGACAAACGGTGCTACATTTACCCAGAGATACGGTCAGACATTTGAGGACTTTGTAAAGTCACTTCTTCCTGAAGACATGACAATGTTTGCAAAAATGACATCAAACGACGACCACTTTGTAGGGGATTACACTCCGTTTGCAAGAAAAGATAAAAAAATAGAAAAAGAGAAAAAAGAAGCAAAAGAATTAAGTGACTCTGAAGTCATCGTACTGGCTTCAGGTAACCTTGCAATGATTTATCTGACCCAATGGAGTAAAAGACTGACCTATGAGGAACTTAACAGCTATTTCCCTGAACTGATACCTGGACTAATAAACAATGAATATGTCGGTTTTATTTTAGTCAGATCCCAGGAACACGGAGACCTTGCAATCGGTAAAAATGGTACATACTACCTCGACAGCGATAAAATTGAAGGTGAAAATCCGCTTAAAGGATTCGGAGACAATATCGTCAGACATTTAAAAAGAACCAGCTCATTTGAACACACACCGGATATCCTTGTTAACAGTTTTTATGATGAGGAAGCTGATGAGGTATGTGCATTTGAAGAACTTGTCGGAAGCCACGGTGGAGCAGGCGGAGACCAGTCAAAACCGTTCATACTCTACCCTTCAAGCTGGAATGTAAGTGATGATGATATTATCGGTGCAGAAAATATTTATAAACTTATAAAAGAGAATTTAGCAGAATTAAAAAAATTGAAATAAATAAAAGGTATGGAATTTAATCCATATCTTATTCTTTATTATTTTTAATCAATGATTCCAATTCATCCAAACGTTTATTTAACTCTTTTTCACGTTTTTGGCTATGTTTAAGTAAAATTGCAGCAGTTAACGTAGCAGTACCTACACCGGATATGATGTATCCTCCCCAAACTAAAAGGATACTTATTAATTTACCAACACCTGAATTACCAAGTACAGCATAACCGTTACTTGTAAATGCATTTGAAACCATAACTGCAGAATTTAAAGGTTCAACACCCTCTGCAAATAATGTTACAACGAAACTGAAGAATACAATGGAGAATAATAGCATAATAGTAATTCCAAGACCGTTTGTCTCGGTATATTGTCTGAATTGGTCGAAATACATCTTAATGAAATATGCATATACAAGAATATGAATCAGATAAATCGGCCAGAACATTAGAAATTCGCCAAAAACAAGGAATACCAATGATTCATAAGGCACCATGAGGAAGAACAATATTTTATTGTTCCAGGAGCTATAATCCAAAGTTAAAGCAACATATAATGATATAAGAATTTGTAAAACCGCAATCGGAAGTAACTCTTTTCCTTCAAATATCATAATGTATAATATGAAAACAAAGAAAATCAACATCATGACCAAATAATAAACCTGGTTTAATGTTTCAAGTTCCTGTTCGGGGAAATATTCCTTTGGATTAAAAAATCTGCTGTTACTGTTAACCAATTTATTAAAAATTAATTTTCCAACAGCAAACAGCACACCAAACACTAAAATTGGAATAATCAGTTCACCTACAATCTTCAAAATTTCCATATTAAGTATTTTTATCAGTACTTATATTTAATGTTTTAATCTATTCACACCATTACATGATTTATACATGAAAAATGAACAGTTTAAGAAAATACAATTTTTAATGCATTGTCAAACAATTTTAACACTACTATAAGAATAAATTATTTTAATTTACTATAAACTAAACTATCTTAATGGAATTCGTTCAATGACATATAATTTTAATGCAATTTTTCAGATGTGCAGTTACTTAGAACAACAAAGTATTAAAGAAGCATGAGAATTTCGTACAAAAATGTTAAAAAATCATCAGTATAAATTAATAACAGTTATTTAGCTACAATTAAAAGTGATATGAGTTTTAAAAATGAAAATATTTTAAATATAATGTAGATTAAAATTATAATTAAAAAGAGCAGATTAAATTTTAAAAAAGAAATTTTCTAAAAAAAAAAACACATGATGGAGGCTATACAATGATTGGAAGCATGTTAATGAATTTTATTAGAATCTTAATAATAGTTTTTATAATATATGCAATATTTAAAGGCTTAAAAACAGTATTAAAAATAGCAATAATTCTATTTGTTATTTCTATAATATTGGGATTTTTCGGATTCTAAAATCCCACTTCCTAAACTTTTTTTCAGTATGTTTACATTATATCACAAACACCAAATTATTATAATTTTTTATGAAAAATTTTAATTTAAATGTACAAAAATTGACATTCATCAGAAATTTTTCAAAGAAGATTAATCAGAACAAATTAAATGAAAATTAAAGCATTACATATTTTAAATTTAAAAAAAGTACAAAAATATTTTAAATAGGAAAGATAAATGATAAAATATGGTATAATAATTGAACATATCATAAATTGAGAAAATAACATGATTAAACTTAAAAAAATGGAGGATAATTAAAATGAATGTAACAAAAAAGGAAGCTTCATGGGGTGCACTATTAATTATAGCTCTAGCTTCATTTATTGTAGCTTTGGATGCAACATTCATGAATGTAAGTATTTCTCAGGTCGTTGCTGATTTGAATACAGATGTAAGTACTATTCAAATGATCATGTCTTTTTATACACTCATTACTGCTGCATTCATGCTTTTAAGCGCAAAGTTACAGGATATCGTCGGGAAAAAGAAACTATTTTTAATAGGTACTGCACTTTATGGTGTCGGAACATTTACAGCATCAATAAGTGCGAATTCAACAATGTTATTTATCGGATGGTCTGTAATTGAAGGTGTTGCCGGAGCATTAATGTTGCCTGCTACAGTTTCACTTATCAGTGGAACATACAGCGGTGAAAAACGTACAGTTGCTTTGGCAATTGTGGGAGTTATGGGTGCAGTTGCAGCTGCTATCGGTCCGCTCTTCGGTGGAATCATGACAACATTTCTCTCATGGAGATACGGATTTGCAACCGAATTAATAATAGTTTTCATAATATTAATAATGAGAAATAAAATACCAAATTTCGAACCTACTGAATCTAGAGAAGATTTGGATATTACCGGTGCAATAATTTCATTTATAGGTCTGGTATTATTAGTTCAAGGTGTTTTAACACTTTCAAAAGATATCACAACCAGTATAATTATAGTTATTCTGGGATTAGTTGCATTAGCAATCTTTGCATTATTTGAAACAAGAAGAAAAAGAAACGGTGATGTGCCGTTATTAGATATGGACTTATTTAAAGACAGAAATTTACGTACAGGAACTGCAATTTTATTATTAAGTTTCCTTTCAATGGGAGGAGCATTATTTGCGGTATCACTGTATCTGCAGAACGTATTACAGTTAAATGCATTTAATACTGGTATAACTACTCTTCCAATGACTATAGGTCTGCTTGTATTTGCTATTTTTGCTCCAAGTTTATCTAGTAAATGGGGTCATAAAGCAGTTATGGCTATAGGATCTATAATGGCAATCGCAGGATGTCTGCTTTTAAGCTATCAATTCAAGCTTGATGCAACATTCTTTACTTTACTGCCTGGACTCTTAATATTAGGAGCAGGACTTGGATTTAACATGTCATTATGTACTGATATTTCCATATCCAACATCCCTGCAGAAAGCCAAAACAACGCATCCGGTGTTAATTCAACCGGTCAGTCATTAGGTGAATCAATGGGTACAGCAATTATAGGAATAATTCTAATTCTCGGATTTATGGGAGGTGTTTCTCATGCAGTCGATGTATATGCACCTCAACATTCAGGAGACGAACACTTCCAACAAGTTGTAATTGAACAGTTCCAGAAGGTAGGTAATATAAACGATATTAAGTCAGATCAAACTGTAGTTCAAATTGTAGACACAGTTATTCAGGAAACCATGGCCTTTGTAATGCAGATTACGGCTCTGATAATGGGTATTGTATTTATTCTAACGCTACGGCTGCAGAATCCAAATATTAAAAAACAATGAGAGTCCCACTCTCATTTACTTTCTTTTTTTTGAATTTTTTACTAATTTTCCACTAATCTGTAAAAAGCATTAGAGATTAAAACATTATATTTTAAGCAAAACATAATTAATATAACATGAATGACCGGAAACCATCATTTTATAATATCTGCAATTAATTTAATTACAGACAGTTAAAAAAAAAGAAAAAAAAGTATAGCTACGTATATAGATAAATTTTTAAAAATAAAAAAATAAAAGCAATCGGAAAGATTGCTTATTGACTTCTATTCAAGATATAAACTTACACCTTTAACGATTAAGCTTACTCCTATAAGGATTGGAGCGAATAAAGGCTGATCGATTGAAAGTCCTCCAAGAACAAATGAAATAATACCGAATATTATTATCAAGATAGAAGCGATTTTTGACATTTGCGGACCTGAGAAAAGACCAGTAATACCTGCTAAAATCATTAGGATACCAATGACATAGAACTGCAGTGAAAACAGAATTGCCAATGCCGCAATATTAAATGTAAATGCAAACCCAACTATAATAGCCAGAATACCAATAATAATATTGAATGCTGTAAATCCGCTTAATATCAATACTATACCAAGGAATACTAAACTTAATCCAATAAGAACAGTCAATGCTACTGAACTAAAAATAGGACAAATTATAAAGATTAATCCTAAAATAATGGCTAATATTCCTGAAGCTTGATTTCTTTCCATGTTTTTTTCCTCCCATAAATTGTTTTGTTCACTATCCAAGTGAAAAATATAAAAATCCAAAAAGCAAAATGCTTCTTAATTATTATTTATCTTTTTTCAGTATATAATTATTATTACATGCATCATAGAAAATTTAGATTTTACCATGAAATTTTTTATTTATTATTTTAAATATGAACGCAATCATATAATTTCAGTTAAAAAAATATATGCCTGTAATTTTTTATACAACTTTTGCAGAAAAAATTAAAAATATAAAACACTGAACTAATTTTCTTGGTTAATTTAAATTTAAATACAATTTTGACAATCCAAATTAAATTTTGAGTCCATACAATGAAAAAATCAACTAAAATATCTTGAACAATAACACTAATAATTAAATACTTTTAAATAGATAATTAAAAATAATAAAAGCAGTTTGCTTTTTGAATTTTTAAGTATTGCCTTGAAAAAGGGAATATAACAATTTTATGGGAGGTAAAACATGGAAAGAAATCAGGTATCCGGAATATTGTCAGTACTCTTAGGGTTAATTTTTATTATATTCCCGACAATTAGTTCTGTAACACTTTCAGTTCTTATCGGAGTAAGCTTAATATTCTTAGGTATATCATTCATACTGGGCGGATTTTCAGCATTCAATATCATTATTGGAATTCTGGCCATCATATTCGGGTTATTGTTCACATTTAACTTTTCTGCAGTGTCATTCCTTTTAGGATTACAATTCTATATCATTGGTATTCTAATGATTATAGCAGGTATTCTTGGTCTTCTTTCAGGAACACAAGTATCTAAAATCTTTTCAGTATTGATGATAATCTTAGGTATAATCTCATTTGCTCTTGGAGGATTATCACTCGACCAGCCAATATTCGCTGCAATTCTTATCGGAGTAGCTTTAATCGTTCAAGGTATAAGATTATATTTGGAATAGAAACATGAATAAGCAATCTTTTGATTGCTAAATTTTCTTTTTTTAAAAATATCAATTAAATAATTATTATTTTTTATTTAAAATATAATAAACACTTCTTAACGGAATATCCAGCTTTTTAGAAATTTCTTTTGCAGATAATCCTTCTTCTTTAAGGCTTTTAACCTCATCATGATTATTTTTACGTTTTCTGTTATCAAAATTAGCTTTGCTTTTTTTAAGCAAATAGTAAACACGGTTGAGAGTAATATCCAATCTTTCAGCTATCTCTTTAGGTTTAAATCCCTGATTTGACAATTCAAGAACTTCAAATTCAGCACCATTGCTTTTGGATTTTGCTCCCCAGTTGTATTTTTTAACAACTTCAATATCAAGCTGGCTTAACGCATCAATATATGTCTGTGAAGTTCTTTTATAGACACTTGGCGAACAGGTTATCTCACTTAAATTGGGAAATTCTTCTATCAGCTCCACAATCATTGAAGATGAGAGAGCCTTAGTTATATGAATTGTAGTTACGTCTTCATCCATATAATCACTATTTTTTGATTAAATCAAGGAATTTTTTGGATTTGTCGCTTTTCGGATTTCTAATCTGGTCAATGTGTTTGATTTCCTTTTTGATTTTGGATTCATTTACATTGAATGCATTGCTTATTTCTTCAAGTTCAATGTCTGAGTTCTGATGAACCAGCGCAGCCCCTAAAGCAACCTGATTGAATTTGATATTGGAATTTCTTGACTGCTTTTCAAACTTGAACTTTTCATACAGCAGCAGATCCATTTCATGTACTGGGATGATTTTAATATCTGTAAAATTATTTAAGGTTTCAATTACCTTGGTGTAGGTTGTCTGGAAAACCTTTCTCTGTTCACGGTCAAGTTCAACACGAATATACGGGAAGGGTCCAAGAACGATTTTACGGGAATTATTGGATGTTGTCATATAATACCTGAAGATATCCCACATTATTATTGCTGAGGCAATATTTTTAAAGGCATTCTTAAAAATTGACTCCCGTATTTTCAAGTCACGGCTTAATGACCTTTTGATATTACCGAATCTGTCGACATAGTTCAATTTTTGGAATTCCTTTTGAATCTGTGACTGTCTCCATTCCTCAATTGCATTTTGGTCGTATTTATCAATAAAATCAGGTGTCTGGTTTTCATATTCTGCAATAATTTCAAAGTATCTGTTCATACGTTTAAAATCTGTAAGTCTTCTTTTAAGGATATCATCTTTAATTTCGCCGATTATTGATTCGGCGTATTTGACATATGCCAGCGCCAGTGCGGTTCTTGCATGCTTGTCATCTATGATTGCAGGTTTTGTTCTGTGGAATCTCAGGGTTTCAATCCTAACGTTTCTGCCGTACTGACGTCTAACTTCCTCTTCGTAATTGTTGACATAATCAGAACCAAGAGAAACGTTTTTTCTAATTAAACGATTGTTTTTGTCCCTGAATCTTATGACCAGAGAAATTGTCTTAACAACACCTTTACGTTCCTGTTTAAGTAAATTCAGAACCTGTTTAAAAGATTCTCTGCCGTATGATGACAGTTCACTCATCAAAACCATATAATTTCCGGATAACGGCAGATAAGGTATAATCTGCAGGCGGTGAGTGGCTTCCTTGTTGACTTTAAATGTAAATCCCTGAGATGAACAGGTACATTTTCCGTCAATCTGACCGTATTCGTCAATTGAATATTTCTTGTAGCAGTTGTTGCATTTTACATATCCGAACTGCTCAAGGTTTCCGATTGCAATTTTATGTGAATCAATAGCTGATTTGACCCTATCCAGAATGTTCTTTTTTGAGTTGGCTTTCATTCTGAATATCTGGTTGTGACGGCTGTTTTCACCAACCTCTTCAAGAGACACTTCGGAAACTGATTTTGTTCCGTATCTTGAAAGTGATGTAAAGGGAGTGGTGTATCCCTGTGCATCCATATCGTCTTTAAGGTTTTGCAAATAGTTTAATCTGTCGACTAGCTTAAAGTAAAGACTTTTGAAATTGTCAAAATCTTCAATATCATTTAAGATGATTGAATCATTTGCAATTTCTTTCAGATAGTTCTCGGCTTTATTTACCAGGACAGATTCTTCCATTTAAATCAATTTTATTGTATTCTTTCACCGACTTCAGCGTTTTCATCAGGTGTGAGAAGTGCTCCGGAAGCTCCAGTTGCTAAAATCATACCTTCAGATAATGTTCCGAAGAGTTTTGCAGGCTGGAGGTTAGCGACTACACATACTTTTCTTCCGATGAGTTCTTCTGCATCATAGAATTTTGCAAGTCCTGCAACGATTTGTCTAGGTTTTTCTTCACCTAAATCCACCTGCAATTTTAATAATTTGTCGGATTTTTCGATTTTTTCCGCTTCTTTAACTTCACCTATTTTTATTACGAATTCATCAAATTGATCAATAGTTACTAAATCACTCATAGTTTCATCCTCATTTTCTTTTAAGTTTTCCTTAAGTTTAGCCTTTTGGGCTTCAATTTCTTTATCTTCAATCTTTTTGAATAATGGTTTGGCTTTGTTTATTTCATGACCGGTCGGCAATGGAATTTTAGCATCCTCCCAGTTGTCCAAAGTGCCGAGATTCATAATCTCAGCAATCTTGTCCGCTTTTGTTGGAAGGAAAGGTTTGAGCATGTAGGCCAGAGTTTTTGCCAGCTGATTGGATAAGTATAAACAGTTTGCCGCTTTTACTTTGTCTTCTTTTACGGCTTTCCATGGTTCTGCATCGTTGAAATATTTGTTTCCTTTTTTAGCTACTTTAAATATTTCAAGGAGTGCTTCTCTGAATTCATAGTTTGCTATGTATTCACCGGCTTTGTCAGGCAGCTCTTCAATAGCAGCTCTGAACTCTTCATCCTCTTCAGTAGGATTTGTGTATTCAGGGATTTTGCTTTCAAACTGTTTTTTGGTGAAAACAAATGTCCTGTGAAGGAAGTTTCCGATAACATCTGCCAGTTCGTCGTTGTTTCTTCTCTGGAAGTCATCCCATGAAAAGTCTGAATCCTTGTTTAGAGGAGCGTTAATTGTCAGGTAGTATCTGAGCAAATCAGGTTCATAGTCTTTTACAAAATCAGCTATCCATATGACCCAGTTTTTACTTGTTGACATCTTTTCTCCTTCAAGGGATAAAAATTCACCTGCATAAATCATGTCAGGCAGTTTGCATCCGTATGCTTTTAAAAGTCCCGGCCAGAATATTGAGTGGTGGTAGATGATGTCCTTACCGATAAAGTGAACGACATAGTCATTCCAGTATTCTTCCCATTTCCTGCCGGATACGTGTGACCATTGTGATGCTGATGAGATGTAACCCAGGAATGCTTCAATCCAGACGTATAATACTTTACCTTTTGCTTCATCAAGAGGTACCGGAATACCCCAATCCATATCACGAGTTAAAATCCAGTCGGTTAATCCTTCTTCAAGCCAGTTTGACGCATAGTTTTTAACGTTTGCCGGAAGATTTTCATTATTGTTGATGTATTCTTTTAACTCATCCTCCAGTTCGGACAGCTTGAATGCATACTGGAATGTATCCCTGATGACAGGTGTTGTTCCACATGTAATACAGTGAGGTTCGTCAAGTTCAGTCGGGTTTAGAGCTTTACCGCATTTTTCACAGTGGTCTCCGCGAGCTTCTGAACCGCATACAGGACATAATCCTTCAACATATCTGTCCGGAAGGAATTTGTTACAGTTCGGACAGTACAGCTGCTGTATATCCTCCCTGTAGATATATCCGTCATCGTATAATTTTTTAAAGAAATTTTTAGCAATTTCATAGTGAGCTTCATCTGTAGTTCTTGTAAAATTATCTAAAGAAATGTTCATTGATTCTACATCGCTGACAATCATGTCATGATATCTTTTGGAAATTTCAATAGGTTTTTTATTCTCTTTATCTGCCTTAACTGCAATTGGAGTTCCATGTTCATCAGTAGCACAAACCATCAGCACGTCATTTCCAATCATCCTGTTGTATCTTGCATAGATGTCTGCAGGCAAATATGTAGAACGGATATGGCCTAAATGACATGGACCATTTGCATAAGGAAGTGCACATGAAATAAAAATTTTTGACATTTAACTTTTCTCCTTAATTATTTTAAACATGATATAATTATGTCATTTATATATAATAAAGTATTATTTTTAACAGTGTTATATGCTCATGAAATGAACTTTTTAAAAATAATGGAAAACAAGCCGAATTTTCAAACAGAAAACAATATTGCTTTTTAAAATGAGTTAGCTATTTAATAGATGAAATAAAAAGTTAAAATCATGGCTGAAGTTTCATATATCAACCCATTGTCAAATGAGGGAAGACAAATTGTTAGACAATACGGTGATTTAAACCAGATTTTTGAAGAAGACGAATCACTGATAGATACCATTATCCACACCACAAACCAGAGAATTTCTGACGATTCCCTGATTCCAAAATCATATGCAGATTATGCTATAAAGCGCATGCAGTGGGCTATTGAAAAAAAGAACAACAAAAATTACACACAGGCAGAATTTGAATTTCTAACCAATTCAGATTTGTTTATGCAGGACGTTGTTATATTCCATATCCTGTGCCAGGCAATAGCTATACAGTTCAATACAGGTTCACGTGAAACAAGGCTTTTTGTTGAATCCCAAGGGACACTGATTTTAGAAAGACTTGCAAAAATACCTCCAATGTCAAGAGCGGAAATCATTGATGAGGTTTTGGATGAAGTAAAAGTTGACGGGTCAATCAACTGGAAATCCCTAAGGGACGTAGTTTCAACAAAAAAACTCAAATTAACAGATCTTCTTATTGACAACGGTGAAATAATTCTCCAGCAGGATGACTTTCTCGAACGTTTCAGCGACAAGTTTACAGACAGAAGCCCCGACAGAATGTATTCCATACTTATTGGAGACAGTGTTAAAGAACAGATTCTCTCAAGGCTGATTATGCAGAAAACAGAAGAATACATTGCAAGAATCAAGGAAATGTCTGCAAGAATAGAAATTCACCCTGCAATCATTGAAATTGGAGAGCAGCTCAAAGACTTCATACCTGAAGAAATCAGCAAATACAACCAGTATTATGCAGGAAGCGGAGGAATCTACGGAACTGTTCAGGCTGGAAAACTGAATCCTGACGCATTTCCACCATGTATTCAGGCAACTGTTGACGGAGTATCTTCAGGAGGCCGTAATGATGCGATTGTGCTCCTTTTAACATCCTTTGCATCATATGCAAGACTATATCCGAGAATTTTCGCATCAGATGAAAGTGTTAAGGTATCTGATATGGATCCCGATTTAAGCATTACCGAAAATGAGATTTTACCATTGATTTTTGATGCTGCAGACAACTGTACACCACCTTTATTTGAAGATCAGCCGCAGGAAAAAATCAATATCATATCAAAACTGGGATTCGGAATGCATGACCGTGTAGACATCAACCACGAAGGAGAAACCAAATGGTATACTCCAATGAGCTGTGAGAAAATTAAGATACACCTTCCTCAGCTGTGCCATCCGGACAAGTCATGCAAAGGAATTAACAATCCTCTGTCATGTTATGGACGTAAGAAATTCCAGCTGGATAAGGAAGCCCCTAAAGAAGAATAATTTTTACAGTTCCTATCAATTTTAGAATTTCGGCTTCAATTTCACCGGCGTGCATGATGTAAAAACCATGCCAAATAAATCATCATAGCCACTAAAATCATGATAGTTTAAGGTATGAGTGCAATAATTATGAAACATTTATTCACAATTATTGATTGACATCTAATTTTAAGTATTTAATTATAGTTTTGGAAGGATGTCGTGGCAAATAATCATTAGAATTTTCAAAAAGCTTGCCCATCAAAGAAAAATAAACACTGAAAATAATTTTTCAGAATCAATAATATTGTCTATTTTATTTTAAAAAATATATAATCATATTGTTTTATATTGAAAAAAGCTTAAAAAGAGAATAATTTTAAAAAAAAAGAGTCTGTGAACTTTTAAAGCAACTAAAATTAAACTTAAAAAATCAAATTAATCAGATGCTTGAGTGTGAAAACTTAAAGGGATTGTGGTCTTCAAGAATAGCATCATAATACTTGTTTAATATTTTAGATTCCCACATGTTATAGTTAGCCTGCTCATTTTTTTCAAAATTATAGGCTAAAAGACCGATTTTACGTTCATGCTCGTCAATTCCTTTCATATCACAAAAATCAGATATAATATCAGGAATATATTCACAGGGATCATCGCTGCTGAACTCAAGAAACTCCTCATATTCATGAGATGAAAAAAGCTCCCGCTCATCAATCGGATATTCGCTGGACTTGATTGTAAACAGTTCAATATACATTTCAGTTACAAGATGAAGCTCATTCAAATCCACTCCAATACCGTAAACGTTACCTGTTTCAAGATTAACAATAGTATGACCTGTTTTGATGCCGGGCATCCAGTTGTCATAAGCAGGCTTTACAATTTCTTCCGGAGTCAGGGATGATAAAACTGTTTTTAAATGTTCAACACCTATAACTTCAACAAATTCTTCCATATGATTATATTATAAAACATAACTAATAAAAGTGTGCAAAATCACACTTAGCCAAATAATATATACTTTAAAAATAAACTATTAATCATGTTTTCTAAAGCTACAATTAAAGAGCGAAGGCAGTATTATCGTGAAGAATGGGACCCTTCAGACTTGCCGGAATTCATTGCCAAAGACATTAAAAAAAGGGAGTTCGGTTTTGACCATAACGGAAGAGGTCCTAACGACAGATACAAGGTGTTCAGAGGAACAGAATCTTTAAGAAAATTCCTCAGATATAAAGCGCCCTTTGCAGCATATATCTCTGTAGCTTTCTACAACAATCCAAGAAGAAGGGAAGACTGGCTTAAGGCCGAATACATTTTCGATGTTGATGCAAAAGACATCCCAATCAGGTCATGCCAGTGCGACGGAGTCTGTGAAACCTGCCTCGGTGAAGCTTTAGAAATAGTAAACTCCCTTATTGACACACTGGAAAGTGACCTGGATTTAAAAAACATTCATCTGATATATTCCGGAAGAGGATACCACATCAGAATTTTAGATGACGAGATGATGCTTGCAAACAGTGAACTTCGCTCAGAAGTCCTCAAATATGTTGCAGGCGCTGAAGTTCCAAAGTCCCAGTTCATCAACTCCGAAATTTCAAACAAGAGCTTTAACTTCGAGCATTTCTCAATTCCTATAGGCTATTCCAAGATATTTACAGATAAGGTAAAGTTCAACGTTCAGCATCTGGTCGGCAATGAAAAACTGGACGGAATCAATCCCAAACTGATGAAAGACATCATGGCATCAAGATACCACCTTGAAGAGGATAACTGGGGACTGTTCAAAAGAGATATAGGTCCAAGAAGATATAAAAACTTCGTTGAAGCTATGGCTCGTGTCAATCTTTCAACAATTGACGCTAAAGTATCTATAGATTTGAAAAGGATTTTAAGGCTTCCTTCATCACTTCACTCAAAAGTCAGCATGAAATGTATGGAAGTTAAAAACAGGGAAACATTCGATCCCTTTGACAAAGCAGTTCCTAAATTTGTTTATGAAAGAAAAGGTGTATAACATGGATAAGGTTTTAAGAGAAATTTTAAGAAAAAACGAATATTTTGAAGAGATAAATGAAAACAGATTTGTACCTGAATATCTGGGACTTATCGTTAACGGAATTGTTGTCTATCATGTCAACTGGATTGATATTGTTGATAAGGAACTTATTTTCATGCACAAGGACATTCAGACTCATCCAATAGTTTCAGTTGTCCTTGAAAATCTTAATTCAATGATGATAATTACCAGTGACGGCATAAAAGAAATATTATAGTTTTAATCAGTCTGGAAGCATTTGGTAATGATTTTTTCGGAAATCACTTCAGGAGCATCGTCAGCAGGAACAACGTTCCAGTTATATGTGAACTTCTGTGATTTCTGACGGTTTTCCCTTAGTGAATCTATATTTTCAAACATTTCAGTTTCTTCATTACGTGCACCTATACGTCTTAGGGACTCTTCAGGAGTAATGTCCAAAAAGAACATGCAGTCTGAGGTTGGAAGAACAAAAGCCACAATCTTATATACGATAGTGTTTATAACTTCCGGAAGATACATTACGGCTAAAATGTATCTTGAAAATATCACCACATCAACGTCCTTGTTATAATAATACATTTGAACTGAGCGAATTGCATCGAGTCCAAAATAAACAGTAGCTTTAATTTTATTAAATTTTCCAGTTTTTAGAAGTGCCTGTTTTGATTTTCTGCCGAATTTATTATCACTGCATGGATGAGATCTGACAATGACATCTCGGCCTTTCTTCTTATAGGCTTCAGCAAGAAGATTAACCTGCGTATCTTTACCAGAACCATCCAGTCCGTCAATAACAATAAATTTCCTCATAACATCACAAAAAACTTTATTTTGAAGGCATTTCTATACCTTTTTGAATTGGGTAAAACTCAGTATATTTGGAATTTCTCTCAATAGGATTTCTACCTAAATCTTCAACCATGCGAGCTAAAGTACCAATAGAGGCTTCAACTCCATCAGGAGCTCCTGAAGCTTCTGACAATTCATCTCCACCTAAAGTACCTCCAAGGTCATTGGCACCTGCAGTTAAAGAAACCTGTGCAAATCTGTATCCCATTTTTACCCATGACACCTGGATGTTTGGAATCAGGTCTCTGAGCATCAGTCTTGAAACTGCATATAGCTTTAAATCCTGAGTTCCTGTAGCTCCAAGGTCTGATTGTCCTTCCAAAAAGATTGGAGAGTACTCATGCATAAATGTCATAGGGATAAATTCTGTAAATCCGTGAGTTTCTTCCTGAATTTGTCTGATAATATCAATATGTTCTACTCTTTCTTCCAATGTTTCCACATGACCGTACATTATTGTTGCCGAACCCGGAATTCCTACTTCATGAGCTGTTTTGACTATATCAACCCATTCACTTACGCTTACCTTTTCAGGACAGATCAGATCTCTTGAACGGTCTGTAAGAATTTCAGCCGCTGTTCCTGGAAGTGTGTCCAGTCCTGCATCCCTCAGACGTTCACATCCTTCAGCAATGTCCAAACCTGACACAATGCAAGCGTCGTTAATCATTGTCGGTGAAAATCCGTGAATCATTACATCAGGATATTCCCCTTTAAGCAATGTGAGAAGATGTTCATAATATTCAATATCCGCATCCGGAAGCACTCCTCCCATAACGCAGAACTCATGAGCTCCCTTATCAACTGCTCCCTGAGCCTTTTCAAGAATCTGTTCGTCGTTTAAAATATATGCTTCAGGATCATTTGCATCTTTTCCGAATGCACAAAATCCGCATCTGACGGTACATATGTTTGTAAAATTGATATTGCAGTTGTTGATGAATGTTACTTTGTCCCCAACGATTTTCTGTCTAAGATAATCAGCGGTTGCAAGAAGAGGATATAAATCTGAACCTTGAATGTTCATCAAATGATTTGCTTCTTCAACACTGATGGGTTCGTCTAACGATTTGGTCAAAATCTTTTCTGTTTTAGAAGAAATTGGTAGTTTATCAAACATGATTGTATATAAGTTAAAAGGTAAATAAAAAGGTTACTATAAATTAAAATTAATGTATAAAAATGTGCATTAATTAAACTGAAAAAATACAATTAATATTCATATAAACTAAAAATCAATTAAAAAAACTAAATTAAATACATTTTTATAATATTAACATTATATGTTAAGATGTGATACTATGGATAGTAGCGAAGCTATTTATAATGGACTTAAAGATGCAGGAATTGACTTTATTGTAAGCGTTCCATGCGTCAATCTATCAAAATTACTGAATATGATTGATGAAGACGAAGAAATAACTCATATTCCGGTAACCAGAGAGGAAGAAGGTATCGGAATATGTGCCGGAGCATATCTCGGAGGCAAAAGAACAGCAATTCTAATGCAGAATTCAGGGCTTGGAAACTCCATTAATGCATTAAAATCACTTATGGAACTGTATGAATTCCCATTAATTATGATAATGAGCCATAGAGGAACAGAAGGCGAAAACATCTGCGGACAGATCCCTATGGGAGAGTCAACACCACTGATTTTAGAGGCAATGGACTTTAACTTTTTTAAACCTTCAAATCCTGATGCCGCATATGTGGACGTTAGAAATTCCTGGGAACTTTCAGTTGAAGACGGAAAACCAGTCAGCATATTGCTGGAGATTAAATATTGGTGATAATATGGCAAGATTTGAAGCAATTTATGAAATAATGGAATATATCGATGATGAAATTGTTGTCTGCAATATCGGATTTCCTTCAAGAGAACTCTATGAAATCAACGACAGGCCTAAAAACTTTTACATGATCGGTTCAATGGGTCTTGCATCATCAATCGGTTTCGGACTTGCACTGGCAAAACCTGACGAGAAAGTTGTCGTTATTGACGGAGACGGATCTCTTTTGATGAATATGGGTTCACTTGTAACAATCTTTGCAAATAATCCGCAGAATTTAACATGGATTGTTATTGACAATGGTGCATACGGTTCAACAGGAAATCAGGACACTTACGCTCAAAAGTTAGATTTGGTTGAAATTGCAAAAAGCGTTGGTTTTAAAAACAGTTTTAACTTTAATGATATTAATTTAAAAGACATTATAAATAGCGATGACGCAAGTTTTATTGTTTATGAAACCGAAGCTGGAAATTCATCTGCACCGATTATTGACCTTGAACCGGTTGAAATCAAAAAACGATTCATGGATGCTATTGAATAATTTCAATAGCTATTACTCTTTTTTTACACTTCATTCTACTTTAATCAATCTATTTTAAGATATTATCAATTTTTGCGTAATATATTTCAATTATTAGGCTAAATAATGTTTTTAGACACATAATTTTATTAAAAATTAAATTAAACAATAAATGTATGGAAAAACAAGTATTTTTTAATAAGCTAGGATATGTTAAAGTATCCACATCAAGAACAAAAATCCTGAAAAGTTTAGAAAACAGTATAAAATTACCTTCAGAAATTGCAAAAGAAACTCGATTAGGAAATACTCAAGTATCTAACGGCCTATCCGACCTGAAAAAGGAAAATTTAGTAGTTTGCCTTAATGAAGAATTAAAAAAAGGACGGCTTTATCAGATTACCGATGAAGGCAGAAAAATCGTTCAGTATTTAAATAATGACATGAAATAATCAAACTTTTCACAAAATTATTTTTTAGGGCATAAAAAAGCCCTATTTTAAATTTTTTAAAAAAAATAGGCAATAAACTAGTTTTAGTGAGATTTAGAAAATAATAATTACTAGATTATCACCCATAGATTATATGTTTAAACCAATATATAATTAAATTAAAGCAAAGCATTTAGCTAAATCGATGAGAGAAAAATAATTTAAAAAAATTATTATTCCGATTCATCCAGTTCTGCAATTCTTTTATCAAAGTCAGTTAATTTACGGGCAAGTCCTGAGAAGTATGGAATATATACTTTTGAGAATGTAATCCTTTCAGGATCCTCTCCCATCTCTTCAATTCTGTTTTTAACCCCCTGAATTTTACGTTCAACTTCATCGTACATCAAATCACCCGGAAACTCACCTATGAATACTCCGTCAGCACCGTTGTCAAGTGCATAGCGGATGTGTTTTGGTCTTACACGGTTTACTGAAATGACTTTGATGATATGAATAGATTCAGGATAGGAAAGCCTGTTAACACCAATATTGTCAGCAGCAGTATAACCGATATTGTCTAAAAATACCAGAATCATACGTTCGCCTTTTTGTTTTTTGGACAGTACCCCGTTGATTGTTGCCATAATCTTTTCATCGATATTACCGTTTACAGTAATGGCTCTCTGGCTGCATCCGACAAGACATTTGCCGCATCCAGTACAGCTCATAGGATCAATGTAGATTTCATCATTTTGAACACTCATTGATTTGTATTTGCAGCGTTTGATGCATTCACCACATAACGTACATTTTTCATTGTCAATTTCTGCAATGAACGGTTCAATTTCCACACCACCGTAATTGTATTCGGATACTTTTGATGCAGCCGCCGTTGCCTGCATAATTGAGTCTGTGATGTCTTTAGGGTCCTGTGCTGTTCCGCAGACAAATATTCCCTGAACATCAGTAGCTACCGGCTTGATTTTTGGATGTGACTCCTTGATAAAACCGTCTTCTGTTGTTCCTATATTGAGGATTTCGGCAATTTCGCGAGTACCTGAAGAGGGTTCCATTGCTGTTGAAAGAACTACCATATCTGCTTCGATTTCAACAAATTCACCTTTCAGAGTATCTTCTGTTCTGACAATGAAATTGTCCCCTTTTCTGACAACTTCACCAGGTCTTCCTCTTAAGAATCTCACTTCATTTTCCTGAGTGTGCTTGTAGTATTTTTCAAACATTCCAGGAGTTCTCACATCAGTGTAACATATTAAAACGTCAGTATCGGGATATTTATGCTTTATGATGTTGGCATTTTTCAGGGCTACTGTACAGCATATTTTTGAGCAGTATTTGTGTCCGTCTGGCTTTTCATCACGGGATCCTACACACTGTATCATTACGACACGTTTTGGAACTTCACCATTTGCTTTTAGAAGTTTTCCTTTTGTAGGTCCGTTTACACCAGTTATACGTCCCAGTTCAGACTGGGTTATGACATCATCGTATCTTGTGTAACCATATTCCGGACGTTTTTCCATATCAAACAGCTTATGGCCTGTTGCAACAATGATTGAACCGACCTGAAGAGGAATCCTTTCAGGTTTTCCTCTAAGTTTAATAGCTCTCATGTTACATGCCTTTACACAGTTGCTGCATTTAGTACAGTTTTCCATATCAATGACATATGATTCTGGATATGACTGACCAAATGGTCTGTAAATCGCTTTTCTTAATGAAAGATTATCATTCCAGTCATTTGGAACTTCAACTTCACATACTTCGGCACATTTGCCGCAGGCGATACATTTTTCTGTATCAACATATCTTGGAGATTTCTCCAAAATCAGATTGTACGTTCCAGCTCTTCTTTCGGATTCTATAACTTTGGTATTTGTCAAAACCTCAATATTGTCATTCCATACAAGTTCATTCAGTATCGGATTTAAAAGACACATTCCGCACTCTTCTGCAATTTTAACAGGTGAGAAAACCTTACCTATTTTTGCCATGTGCCCGCCGATTGAAGGAGACTGTTCTATTAAAGTTACTTTTGTTCCCTGCTTTGCAAGTGATAATGCGGCATTCATTCCTGCAATTCCGCCGCCGATGACTGCAACTTCATCAGGAGTCTGGCAGTAAATAGGGTCAACCGCATCGGACTGTTTTACCTTTTCTATTGATGCATTGATTAATGTTATGGCCTTGTGGGTTGCTTTCTTTTTATCAGAGTGTACCCATGAGCACTGTTCTCTGATATTTGCCATGTCCATAAGATAGGGGTTTAGAGGTTTTACATAATCCTGAAATGTCTTTTCATGACTGATTGGTGAGCATGCTGCAACAACTACCCTGTCAAGGTCATGGTCAAATATTGCATCACGGATAATCTTACGTCCGTTGAGTGAACATAAATTTTCAAACTGTCCTATAAATTCAACATCCAGGGATGCTCTTACTTCATCCAGATCAATTATATCTGCTATATTTCCTCCGCACTCACATAAAAACACGCCAACTTTTAAATCATCTCTCATTTTTCAACCTCCTTCAAGTCCTTTATAATTGAATCTATCGCTACGGTATGTGCCTTGACACCGATGACCTTATCAAAATCACCACCCATTGCAAGAGCAATGAACTGTGCAATGTTCAAATGAATAGCCTTAAATTTTCTGCCTTCCCTTTCAGCTATCAGATGCTGATATCTGTCAAACTGAATATGACAGTTAGGACAAAGATGAACAAGAATATCAACATCCTCATCACAGATTGCATTCATCTTATCAGCTGTAGCTGTAAATGACAAATCAGGATTGGAATATCGCTGTCTGAATCCTGTTCCGCAGGTAGCTCTTTTGTGATCATACCATCCAATAGTTCTGCATCCGCATTCCTCAATTATTTCATCCATAATGTTGGGATCCCTTACTCCACCGATAGTATCTTCATAATGCACCTTACAGTAATGACATCCGTGATGGGTTGCTATTGTATAATCACTTAAATCATATTTAATATGCTTTTTAATCTCATCCTTTTTATTATAGATGATATCAACTACATGAAATATGTTTTCAGTCGGTTTAAGGTCATCCTTTTCATATTTTAAGTGTGAAAGACCATTTTCATCAAACAGCCGATTGATGTGATTTCGCAACTCATCCTTTTTGTTTAACAGCTTTACGGATTTCTTGTTGATTGCATAGCATGTTGCACACATCATTACAAGATTTAGCCTTCCCATATCTTTTGCAATCCTGAAATTCCTTGCACCGATTGCTGAGGTATCAATCTGGTTGAATACATCAGAATAATGTCCCAGTCCTGTACAGCAGGTCTGTTTTTCAGATATTGCATAGTCAATTCCCAGTTTATCAAAAACAAATTTTGTAGATGCTTCAACGCCAGGATATTCAACGCTTACAAGACAGCTTCTGAAAAGAAGGATATCTTTATCTGGAACGTTTTTCATGGTTTATCCTCCTCACTCTCTCTTATCTTATCTATTTTTGCCTTAAAACCAGTTATTGTCAGTATTGTACTTACCTCATCAATGACTTCCTTGGAAGGCATCAGCGGAGGGTCAAGTTCCAGCTCATTTCTTATTTCATCAAGGTTCTGTCTGAACTGCCACCAGCCCGGAACATCCCTGTCGATGTCCGGGAAAAACCTCTCAGGAATAGCTCCGATGGCCGCTGTAAAGTAGGAATCTGCAAATCCCAGATATTCATAAAGTTTTTCATAACAGTTTCCGTTTTCAATTGTAATCTGTTTTAGAATCTGATTTACTTCACAGACGCTGTTTCCAACAGGGCATACGCTGTGACATGTATAACAGTAAAAGCAGTTCCATATATTGTCATCTTCCAAAATTGTTTCATCACCATCGAGAACCCTTTCTATGATTTCTCGAGGATTATAATCCGAATGTCTTGCAGCAGGACATGTTGATGTGCACATTCCGCACTGCACACACTTTAAAACACCTTCATCCTTTGAGTTTTTAACATCATTGATTATTTCTTCTGCAAAATCAATCGGAGAGTCTGTAATTTTTTGTTGGGTAGACATATTACCACCTGTTTTACAATTTAAACTCTTTATTTTCAATCATTTTCTTTAATTTTAATGATAATTTGTTTCCTCTTAACCTGTCTGACTGTCTGCATATAATAGGAATATTGACATCTTTGCCGTTTATGTTTAAATCAACGCTTCCTGTGTTCATGTCAAATGCATTATTTTCACAGTAATTTGCACACATTCCGCATCCGTAGCAGTATGCAAGATTCATTCTCTGGTTTTTGAATGCATTTGTAGGACATATTTTTTCGACTACACAGTTTTCACAGCCTGAACATCTATTCCTGTCATACTGCGGTCTTAAGTCATAATCTCCCCAAAGTTCAGCATAATTGGTTTCATCCAGCGGCAGGTGACGTCCTTTAATGTCAGCTACAGGAATGTCAACCATTTCATCGCGAACTAAAAGATTATTATATATCTCCTCATTTAAAACTGGAATCGGAATTGCTACAGTATCATAGATTTCTCCACCCTGACCTGTCTTAAATCCGCCTATATAATAAGGGTCCATTTTACATAAATCCGCTGAAAGCATGAGGTTAGGTTTTTCAGGGCTTGACCTGGTACCGTCACCTAAAATATAACCCTGCGCCCCGTTGATTAAAACTTTTGAACCTTCCTTAATCACATTGTGAGGAATATCATTTTGAAGAGGGTTCAGGTCTCCGCAGCCTGAAAATGTCAGACCCCTCAGGTTTCCTTCCAGAGGTGTTGCTGCAAATATTGATGATACTGATTCGGGATTCGGATTTGTAAATGCAGTATAGTTTTTAAATGCCATACGGGCACCGATAAGCTGACCACGAGTGATATCCTCAAGCGTTATAGTGTTTTCTATTGTTTTTCCGTCTGCACTTTCAACCCTTACGTCAACTTCATGACCTTCAAGAAGTTCTTTTAGCAGAAATCCTCCGCCGTAGCTTTCATCATAAATTGAATGTGCAGTTCCGTGAAGAATAACATCAACTGAACCCAGCCATTCGTTCGGGCAAGGCCCTGCATAAGCAGGCACTCCGTTAATATAAACTTCAGATGCCCTTATGAATTCTCCGGGTTCAGAGATGATAAAGTTAAGGATTGCTGCTGTTCCACTCATTACGCCGCATGTTCCGCAGGTTACTACATCAACATCTTCAAAGCTTGGAGTGTCTCCTTTTTTTATGAGTTTTTTGAATTCCTCTGCAGTGTAGATGTTTGCTTCGCCTTTATCTATTTTTTCGTTTATTTCACTGATTGTTCTATTATTAGTCAATTTAGACACCCTTAAATTTTGCCTAAAGTATCTCCTCTCAATCCCTGCCTTAATGTTTCAAGAGAAGTTATGTCATCTGAGGAAATATTTCCCAAATTAACGGTATTTCCCAATTTTAAAATGAAAAAGACCTGCTGGTCTTTGTTTGGAGCTTCCCAAAGAATTTTACTGCCGTCAAAATTCTCAAGTATGTAATCTATTTCATCCTCTTTAGCGTTTCCGGACGGGTCAAATATTCCTATGTTTTTGCCGCCTTCCCTTGCCTCCACAATAACAAGAGAAGAACCTGCATCAAGTTCATCCTGCATATATTCGATTCTTTCATCCAATGTGAGCTCCTTATCCAAATCAGGATTTTTCTTACCCACTTCAGACAGTACTTCAAAGCCTTTTTCTTTGGCCATTTGAATGCATTTCAGTTTATCGCCGTGAGATATGGTAGTTGAACCGTCTGATATTTCAACGGCAGGAAAACCTAATTCATGAGCTTCAGCAAAAAACTCTTCAAGTTTATCTGCCATATAAGCCAGTTCAAATAGTGTTCCGCCAGTATAGGGAGTAATATCATGCTTTTTATACATTTCAACTTTAGCCTTGACTATTTCCCTATCATGTACAATAGAAGTTCCCCATCCGAATTTAAGATAGTCCACATAATCTCCGGAAATATTCATCAGGCTTTCTGCACTCTCAAGGCCAAGACCCTTGTCCAAAACCATTGTTATTCCACAATTTCTTGGTTTCGCTTCTCTCTTTTTTGATAAAAATTCAAATGATTTCAAAATATCACGCGTGTTAATTTTTATTATGTAATCTATAAATAATATGAAATTGTATATAAAAGTTTTTAACACTTTGCATTAAAAAAAAATTAAAAATAATATGAAAAAAAGTAAAAAAATCAGTGCGCATTAATTTCATTTTCAGATCTTTTAACTAAATCTGCTAGTGAATTGCGGACATTTTCAGGAATAGATTCATTTTCCTTTTCAGCAACTAATTGAGAAATTATCTTGCATAACACAAAAATAGCATGTTTATGCTCAGCTTTTGTTTTGTGAATATGATGAGGACTAATTTTTAGGCTAATATACTCACTGCAATCATTGGTAATTTGGTCATCTTCTGCTAAATATTTTAAAACATATACTAAAAATTGATGTAATTGTATCATTTCGTCTTTATACATAGATATCTAACCCAAAATAACTAATTTAATTTTAGTTAAAATTTAACTCCTTTTTCTATACAATAATATTATAGTGTAATCATATTTAAATATTGCATTAAAAAATACTTTACAAAATTTGAAATCTGCAAAAATTAGAATAAATGAAATAAGATATCTAACTGTAATCAAAATAATTTTAAAATTAAAAATAATGAACTGCACAGATGAAAAATTCGGACTAGAAAATAAGGTTTTAATCTTTAAACAATACTTTTAATTAATCAGTTCTATGAGAATATGAAAAGGAAAATCAGTGCTTTATGTCAAACTCATTGGTCTCTACAATCTTAGGCAATTTTCCCAGAGTACCCACATTATCATCACAAATAATAAGAACACCGTCAAAATACTTTCTGTAATTATCACAGCACTCCAATGCATTGACCACCTTATCTTCACTTGTAGAACCGTCAACACGGTTGGCAATTTTTGTTGCAAGTCCGTCACATACTGATGCAGAATTGCCTATGACAGTAACTGCATCAGATACGCCAAAACTTATTGAATGGCCAATCTTTCCAGAAGAAGTTGAAATGCCCAAAGGTTTTTTTCTTTTCTTTATTTCAAAAGCAATATCATTTCCCAAAACTTCATTGTTAGAGTAAATTCCGCACAATACCTTTCTGTCGTTTAAAATCGCAACATCTCCACCGTTTTCAACTATCGAATGACTTGAATTATTTTTAATGAGATACTCAAGGGCCATCTCAGAAATTGTCCCCGCAACACATGCCATCGGACCAACATCACAGACAATTGAAGATTCATACATCCTCAAAACTATATCAGAGAGATTATCATCAGGGATTTTTAAAGGGGAAAATGAAAGTAGAAAGTCATCATTTCCAAGGATATAATCTTTAAGATTCCTTCGAATGGATAAAATATATCTTTTCAAATCATGACTGACCAAATCTGTTGTAAGTCTTATATGGGTTTCGCCGATATCAATTTCTGAAAACTGCATATTTTATAATTTAACTTATAAAATATAAAAATTATATTAAATAGTATGAAGGCTTTAAACAGAATGCTTTGTTTAGTTGATGGTGAACATTACTTGCCAGTGACACAGGAAGCAATAGATACATTAAACAATTTGGAACACATCGATATTATAGGAGCAGTTTTTATTGGAGGAACAGAAAAGCTCAGGGACGATTCAGAGGAATCCTACTCTGAAAAATTGGGCGTTCCTGTTCAATTTGCAAAAGATAAAGACATTCCCTATGACATCATAGTTGAAATGATTAGAAAATATGATGCAGATACAGTCTTTGATTTAAGCGATGAACCTATTCTGGACTATCCTAAACGATTCAAAATAGCATGCAAGGTTTTAAATGAAGGAATCACCTATGAAGGACCTGACTTTAAGTTTGAACCTACATCACAATACGACATAATGGAAAAACCATCAATAACCATACTGGGAACAGGAAAACGTATCGGAAAAACAGCAGTTTCAGGATTTGTATCAAGACTCATTGACAAAAACGGATATGAACCGTGTGTAATTGCAATGGGCAGAGGAGGACCTGAAGAACCTGAAATAGTACACGGTGAAGAACTGAAAATCAATGCAGAATTCCTGCTTGAGCAGTCTGAAAAGGGAGTTCATGCAGCAAGTGATCACTGGGAAGATGCGCTGATGAGCAGAATCCTGACAATAGGATGCAGACGATGCGGAGGCGGAATGGCTGGAGAAGTATTTCTTACAAACATGAAAAAAGGAGCAAGACTTGCAAATCAGGTAGATTCAAAATTTGCAATATTTGAAGGAAGCGGAGCTGCAATACCACCTATAAAAACAGATAAAAAAATCGTACTTATCGGTGCAAATCAGCCTATTGAAAACCTGACAACCTATTTTGGACCTTATAGAATCGCCCTCGGTGATATGGTTATTTTAACAATGTGCGAAGAACCTATGTGCAGTAATAAAAAAATAAAAGAAATAGAAAATTTTGTAAGTGAAATTAATCCGTCTGCAACAGTAATATCTACAGTCTTCAGGCCTAAACCTTTAGATAACATTGAAGGTAAAAAAGTACTGTTTGCAACTACTGCCCCTGAAGAAGTTAAAGACAAACTGGTGGAATATCTGGAAAGCAATTACAGCTGTGAAGTAATCGGTACAACTGCTCACCTGTCAAACAGACCTCTGCTTCGTCAAGACATGGAAAAATACATGGACAAAGCAGATGTCATGCTGACCGAACTTAAGGCAGCTGCCGTTGATGTGGCTACAAAGGATGCCCTAGCACACGGACTTGAAGTGGTGTACTGCGATAACATACCGGTAGCCATTAATGACACCTATCCCGAACTAGACAAGTCAGTTTTAAAAATTGTCGATAGTGCAATTGATGATTTTAACAAATCATCATAAAACTATCTTTTTTTATAATCAAAGTAATTCTGCAATTGATATAACCATCTTAATGTTAAAAGATTTAATAATTCTGTTTTTCTGATTATAAATATTTTAAAATTTCAAGACCCAAATCTGTATTTTTGTAGAGTCTGCCTTTACGGGCATCCTCATTTAAACACACAACAATTTAAGGTCTTTTAAAACATTGGAGACATGGTTTGTTCTCAAACCTATATCTTCAGCGATTGCAGATGGGATTTTAATACTTTCACCAATACTTTTTATAATATTGCATCTGTACTCTGAGGCCATTACATAACCTACAATATCAAAAATCTCATCATTATTATTCATAATTATAATAACTCAATTTTATTAAAAAAATGTTTCTATAATTTAAACATTTTTATATACAAAATAAGAATTGTTAAACATAAAACCGCAAGAAAAAAAATTATGAATAAAAATTTACACATAAATTTTATACATAATGATAAAAAATACTATCAAAAAATATACAGATTTTAATATTTTAAAAATAAACTGAATTTGAAAAAAAAACATAAAGCATACAATAACTTAGTAAAAGAATCTTCCATACCTAAACATTTTTATATAAAAAAAAGAAATCGATGAACCTTAATTTTAACAAAAAAATTAATAAAAAAAGATAATAAACTTTATACATAATGATAAAAATTGCTATAGGAATAGGAACAAACAACAATATTTTAAAAGCCATAGAAGAATTTGAAAAAGAATATCAAGCAGATATAGATTTAGTACACGATGACAACGATTTAGCAAATGCAATACTTGATGATGATATCGATGCCGTGGTTCGAGGTTCACTTGCCGCATCAGGCGTGATAAAAAAAGTGAAAGAAAATTTTCCAGACATCTCAAGGGCAACTTATGTCAACGGAGACGGGAAGGAATTCCTGCTTTCACCAGTTGGAATAGATGAAGGAAGCACAATTGATGAGAAGTTTAAAATTGCTGAAAACTGCGGAGAATTTTTAGAAAAACTTGGAAAAGAACCGAAAATTGCCGTTCTTGCAGACGGAAGAAAAGGAGACTACGGAAGAAGCGAAAAGATCTCCAAATCCATTGACGATAGTGAAAAGCTTACCCAAATGATTAAGGAAAATACTGATTTTGAAGTGAAAAACTATTATATTCTAATAGAGCAGGCAATAAAAGACCAATGCAATGTAATCATTGCACCGGACGGAATAATAGGAAACATAATTTTCAGAACCCTTATTTTAGTAAACTCATGGCCAAGTTATGGTGCAGTAACATTTGGAATCAACGGAATATACATTGACACCAGCAGAGACCAGAGTGTTGAAGGATATCTTAGAAGCTTAATATTTGCATACCATTTAGCTAACCTTTAAAAACATTAAGACACATAAATATTAATTACTATAAAACTTTTAAGGGATTTGATTATGGCAGAAAATATACTTTATAGAATATATGAATGGTACATATCCAGAGGACTTGTTCCGGAAAAGATGCCAAAACATGTAGCTATAATTATGGACGGAAACAGAAGATATTCCAAACTCCAGGGAAACATAGACGTTGTCAAAGGACATGAAATCGGAGTAGATACATTAGAAAAAGTTTTAGACTGGAGTATTGAACTTGGAATTGAAATCATTACTGCCTATGCATTTTCAACAGAAAACTTTAATAGGCCAAAACATGAAGTTGAAGGGCTGATGAACCTGTTTGTCATCAACTTCAAAAGGCTTGTGAACCACGAAAAGATACACAAAAACGAAGTTAAAGTACAAGTCGTCGGTAGAACTGAACTTTTGCCCGACAATGTGCGGGAAGCAATACATGAAGCTGAAGAAGCAACAGCACACTACAATAAAAGATATTTTAACCTTGCAATAGGTTATGACGGACGTTTGGAAATCGTCGATTCAATTAAAAAAATCATTGAAGATGTACAGGCAGGAAAAGTTTCAATCGATGACGTTGATGAAGATATGGTAAGTAAAAATCTGTATACTGCAGGTCTGGATGATCCGAACCTTATTATCAGAACAAGCGGTGAAGAACGCTTAAGCGGATTCCTCCTATGGCAGTCATCATATTCAGAACTTTATTTCTGTGAAACATTATGGCCGGATTTAAGAAAAGTCGATTTTATCAGAGCCATAAGATCATATCAGGCAAGAGACAGAAGATTTGGAGTTTAAATATGATTGATACACATTGCCACATTGATTTTGAAGACTTTGACAAGGACAGAGAAGAGGTTATCAAAAGAGCAAAGGACAAACTCGATTACGTTGTAGCATCAGGTTACAGCATAGAAAGCAATCGGGATGTTTTAAAACTTTCACAGGAATACAAAGGTTTTATTTATCCTACTTTTGGTTTTCACCCTGTAAGCTCTCAAAATTGCACTAACGAGGAACTTGAAGAGGCACATAAATATCTTATTGAAAATTTAGACAATATTGTGGCTATCGGCGAGGTTGGAATGGATTACTACTACGTAACAGATAAGGAATTACGTGAAAGACAGCAGGAAATATTCAGAAGCTTTCTTGAAATCGCAAACAATCACAAAGTTCCAATCGTAATGCATGTAAGGGACTGTGAGAAAAAAGCTGTCAACATCATCGAAGACTACGATGACATTCCTTATTTTATTTTTCACTGCTATGGGGGAAGTCTAAAAACAGCAAAAAGGATTATGAACCGTGATGATTCATATATGAGCTTTTCCACAATGCTTTGCTATTCAAAACATCACCAGGATTTAATTGAAAAAATTGACCTGGACTATGTTTTAACTGAAACTGACAGTCCATATCTGGCAATGACAAAAGAAGAGCGTAATGAACCGGTAAATGTTGTTAAAGCAGTTCATAAAATTGCTGAGATAAAACAGATGGATGTTAAAGTTGTTGATGAAATTACCACCAACAACGCCAGAAAAATTTTTAAAATTTAGTAATGAAGTGTGAAATTCAAATTAATCAGCACATCATTATTTTCCTTAACGGCTTCGATTTCCAATTCGAAGTCAGTTAAATCTTTTTTTACCAAATCAACCAGATGCCAATCTAAAAGAGAATCATTCAAATAGATTATAAATTGGTTTCTGTCAATTTTAACGGATTTTCTGCAAAAGAGTTTGAAAGCATAGAAATACAGTTCTATTCTAAATATCAAATCTTCCTTATCGCCTTTGCCGTTAATGAAGAAATCCTTTAAATCTTCCTGCAGAATTTTACCTTCATCACCGGTATCGGCTCTGAATGTTTCCATTTCCTTTAAATCATTCATCAGTTGTTCTTTTTCTTCATCATTATACATTTAATCACCGTCGAGTGAAAATTTTAACTTTATTATATTGTATTTATTAGGCATGAAACTTAATGTGAACTTATCGAAAACATCATCCAGCTTTCTTAAAATACTGAATTTTAAATCATCAGGAATTATATAAAGCATAAATGAATCTTCCTTGATTTCTACACCCAAATCCTCAAGAAGAGGGATTCCAAGTTCGCTTATGAATACATATTTGTATACAATAAGCTCATAGTCATTGACTTCCTTATTGCTGGAAATTATATCATAAAGTTCTTCCTGCAGTTTGGATGCAACTGCATCAAAAGTTTCGCCGTTAATTCTAATCCCTCACAGGCATTAGTCCTCTTTCACTAAAGACCTCTTTTGCGGCTACAATACCGTTGATTGCTTTTGGAAATCCGCAGTAAGCAGACATCTGCATTATGATTTCAACAATTTCAGTCGGACTGTTTCCTACATTTAAAGCGGCATTAATATGTTCTTTAAGCTGTGGAATTGCCCCTAAAACTGTTATTGCAGCGACTGTACATAACTCACGAGTCTTTAAGTCAACTTCAGGCCTTGAATAGATTTCAGAATATGGAAATTCAATTACAAAGCGTGACAGGTCCGGTGCAATATCTTCCAGTTCCTTGAAAATCTCTTCAACAGGCTTCTTTTGAATGTCTTCCAAAATTTCCTTTCCTTTTTCATATCTTGACATAACATTAACTATGTCTTTAAACCCATTTAACATTAGCTGTTGTGTAAACATAATGAGGTGAGAAAACGGGATTGTAAAGTTTGTTTGTAGATGCCGTTGAATTGAAACTTAACGCAACAGACTTTCTTAAATTATAGTTTATTCTATCCCCAATGGAATCCAACTGTTTTTTTGAAAAGTCTCTCGATGATGTTGCATAAACCTTAAACTGAATTTTTTTCTTGTTAAAGTTGTTGTCCATCCCCATCTCCGAATAGGTGACATTTACTATTTCAACCGAATATGGAATTAAAAGCATACTTTTATCCTTTGAATAATCAGAATAAGTCTGTTTTGGATAAATTCCACTTGAAGATGAGGCAATTCCATCGTTAATGCCGTTTCTGGCCGCACTCATAGCAATATTCAATTCCTGATCTCCAGCTATAAAAACAGCTGAAAGCATAATTACCAATATCAGTACTCCCGATAAAAGCAGATATTCCCCGCTGATTTGTCCTTTGTTGTCAATTTTCATGTTATCACTATTTTTCCTTCACTATTTTTTGAAATCATATAGCTTTGTCCACTATGCAATTTATATTTTGAATCAATATTTGAAAGTGGAAACAATGTTTCTCCCTTTTTGCCATCATATTCTATCGTTAATTTTGTTTTATCGACCGTTATTTCATAATAACCTAAATTAGAAGGCAACTTAATGGATTTAGAGTAACCTTCCCCATTGGAATTCACCTGACTTATTTCATTTGCAACGCCGTCCAAAACAAGCCTGTGTGCAACATTATCTTCAATATTGAAACTTGATTCAATAGCCGATTGAGATAAAAATAATAATGGAATAGTTATCAATAAAATAACAAAGATTGAAAACAAATATTCTATTGAAATAAAACCTTTATTATCCATATTTTTAAATTATCTTGAAGATTAATAAAGTTTTCTCAAATTAAAAGACAATATTGAGACAAAATCATTAAATAATATATTAAATATAAAATTTACCATGAAAGGAAAAGTAATTTTCATAGGTGCAGGTCCTGGAGACCCTGATTTAATCACCGTAAAAGGAAGAAAAGTAATTGAAAATGCTGACGTTATTATTTATGCAGGTTCACTTGTTAATAAAGATGTTTTAAACCCTGCTAAGGATGAATGTGAAATACACAATAGTGCTTACTTAAACCTGGAAGAAACTGATGCAATTATTACAGAAGCAGTTAATGAAGGTAAATTGGTTGCCCGTGTACATACAGGAGATCCTTCAATTTACGGAGCAATAGGCGAACAGATTCGTGAACTTAAAAAACATGATATTGAATATGAAATCATTCCGGGCGTAAGTTCTCTTTTTGGTACTGCAAGCGTGCTTGAAGCTGAATTGACACTGCCTGAAATTTCACAGAGCGTTATAATAACCCGTCCGGAAGGAAGAACTCCAAAACCTGCCGGTGAAAGTTTAGCCAGCTTTTCCAAGCATCATGCAACCATGTGTATCTTTTTGGGAATAGGTATGATTGATAAAGTAGTTGATGAATTGCTTGAAGGTTATGAAGAAACTACTCCCGTTGCAGTTGTAAAAAAAGCTACCTGGCCAGACCAGCAAATAATTAAAGGAACCCTTGCAGATATTGCAGGAAAAGTTAAAGATGCCAATATTACAAAGACTGCGATGATTGTGGTGGGAGATGTCTTAGACCCAGGTGACTTTAATGCATCTAAGCTATATGATAAAAACTTTAAACATGAATACAGATAAAAAATTAATTTCCCAAAAGCCATTTTTCCAATGAATTTTGGGAAAGCAACTTATTTTTTTAATATTATTTGTTTTTACAGCATCCGAAAAAGAAGTTTCTTATTTTTTTGGTTTTTTTATTGCTGTCTGCTTTTTTCTTCGCTTCCATTTCATGCAAATGGTTTCTGGCTTGAGCCATATTATCCATAATTTCACCTCATTTTTAGTTATGCCTAAATATTATTATGAATCATAATATATTTAAAATTATCTGAAAAAAAAGTAAAGAAAAATTAATAAAATCAGTTATATTTATCTTTAATCTGATTCATCAACTGCAGTTTTTTAAATGCAACATCTTTAGGTGCTCTACGAAGGCCGCAGTCAGGATCCAAAAGAAGATTGTCTTTTCCAACAATATCAATAGCTTTGGTGACTAAATTTTCAATGTCATTGATGTCATCAACTTCATTAACTGATGAATCAACACATCCGAAACCAACTTTTTTACCTGATAAAAGTGAAGCGTTCTCTTCCAATACACCCAAATTAACATTGTTTCCTGCAAATTCAAAGTCCAGAATATCAACATTGAATTTTGCAATGTCTTTGAATGCATCTTTTAAAATACCGCAGACATGCATTGCCAATGGCACTTCCAGACCATCATGTAAAATATCAATGGCTTCACGGGCTGTTTTCATTTCCACCATTCCTGTAGATAAAAACGGCTCGTCAATTTGAATGTAAACCGGTTCAACCTTTTTAGCGATAGCATCAACTTCATATTTTAAACTATGAGCCAAATCAATGATTGCATCTTCCTTATTTTTATAGAATGATTGGATTCTGGAAGAGTGAACAATAGTATTCGGTCCAGTGATTATTCCTTTAACTCCTTTGCCTTCAGGGATTTTACCGCCATAGTAATCTTTCATAACATCCTTGGCGTATTTCAGGTCCTTGACTGAAATTTCCTGAGTAGGTCTTAATATTTTGGATGTGATGAATGTATTTCCGTCTTCAATCACCATTCCGGAAATATATTTTGTAAAAATAGAAACCATGTCACCTCTAACCTGGCCGTCGGAGATAATATCTACTCCTGCATCAAGCTGAGCTGTGACACAACTTTTAATAGCATCCTTAAAAGGATCATGTGCTCCAAGAGCACTTAATAATTTATCTTTTGCTGAAGAAGGTTTACTTACTTCAACCGGAAAGCTTCCGACAACTGTAGATTTCATTTTTTACCGGTATCCAATTTTCTTATTTTTTCAACTTCTTCTTCATCTATTGGCAGTTCCACAACGGAAGTCCCATGACAAGGTTTTGTGTAAGGTAAAAAGACAGTACCTTTTTCATGGTCAAATCCTATTGGAATTGGCGGAATCCCAATAACTCTAACGCCCAATACTTCATCTCCAGGTTTGATATAAACCAAATCATCAGCTTTAAATCTGATAATCATGGCACAGTCTTTAAAACCTGCTTTTGAAGCATGTATTTCATAATTGTCTGATTGTTGAAGATAAGTATCTAAACAGAATGACATGACTATTCAAACTCCTTAATTGCTTTGTCAAATTTAACTTTAATTGGTGAAGGATTATGGAAAGCTCTAACTGCTGTAATTTTAGCGTTACTGCCACTTTCTTCTATCATATTTACAAATTCAGCAACTTCATCCGCATCTCTTGAAAATACCAGTGCAAGAGATTTGGTCTGCAGGATTTGATCAAATGTTACGAAAAATGATGCAGCCGCATCCTTGTGGACAAATCCAACAAGTAAATCATAATCCCCTTCGTTAATGTCTCCCAACAATCTTTCCAAATCAACTAACTTAAGATTATAGAATCCTTCGGGGTCTGAAATTTTTACAAGTTTTGATGCTGCAGGATTAGCAGCTATTGTAACATCATAACCTAATTTTGTTAATTTATTAAAAACATAAACTGCCATCGGAGTTTGTGATGGAGTCTCCGGACATCCAAGTAAAACTAAAGCTTTCATTTATACACCCTCATTATGATCTTGTTTTAAGTGTAACTACATTAGCTAAAATTAATGCACCTATAAAAATAAATGTCATCAGCGCCATACCGTTGATGGTTCTGTTGAAAACAAACATACCAATTAATGCCTGAGCACAAAATGCAGCTAATGCACCTGTTAACAATACTTCTCTTCCCAAGTATTTTTTATTATTTTTCTCTCTTTTTTCTCTGTAAATGGTTAAGACTTTAAAACCGATGAGAATTGTACCTAATACAAATACCATCAATCCGATAAGACCTAAATATCCAAAGTCAAATCCATAACCGAAAATACCCGGAAGCATATAATCAATTGTATCTTTCTGGTTTACAAGTATACCGAAAAACATCGGGAACGGCAAACCAAAGAACAATACGAACTGCATCGGAAGCGTAATATATCCTTCAGCAAACGCAGTACCTTCTGCTCCCCAATAAGAAGCATTTGCATTATGTCCTATCAATTGGATGTTATTCAATACGGTTTTAATACTTGATAAGGAGTACTGTTCAATCCTTGTCAATCTCAACACAGGAGAGAAAATTGTCATACCCGTAACTCTTGCAATTGCTTCGAGTAAAAAGAACCCTCCGACAGCTGCTCCCAACAGTATCATGATTCTTTTTCCGGTAATGAATGATTTTTCTCTGAAAGATTTTGAAATAATCAAATAACCTAAGAATAATCCTAAAATCCATAAAATCAAAAAGGATCTGTGCATTAATCCACCAAAGACTGTAATTCCAGCTATAAATAAAATTACAAATCTTCTAAGCGGCCGTATATCTACACCCGATTCCTTCATGACCTTCAGCGATGCTAATGCTGCAACTGCTCCTAGAAGAGCAATTGGTCCGAATGGGTGAGTAAATTCTGCTTGACTTGAAGAAATAATCAATAGAATAATGTCCGCTCCAAAAATAACTGTAAAACCACCTATAATAAATAGTGATAAAAAAGTCACTACACTTAAAGAAAGCGGAATCAAGTTAAGAGCAAATACTAATGTAACAAATAACATTACTCCTACTTCTACAATTAATTGTAAATGATTTTGAGCAATCAATAACATAATTTAATCACAATTCGTCTTTATTATAAAAAATTAAGTGGACTGACCGGGATTTGAACCCGGGGCCTCCGCCATGCCAAGGCGACGATCTCCCATCTGAGCTACCAGCCCAAAAAAATTTGAATCAAATATCAATTAAGATATTTGAAATTAATAGTATAAATATCTATTTACCATTTTTGGCCAAATCATATAAATTATCAATTATGACCTGGAACAAATCATCGGTTTTCAAATCAATTTTTTCATGAGGATTGACAATATAATCAAGAGCCTTATTAATTACCTCATCAGAATCAATTGACCTGTACATCAGACCCTTGTTGATGTAATACTGGTCAACAGACAATGTTTCACCAGGATAACATGAAATTACAGGAGTCTGCAGGATTGCAGCTTCCCTGTTCATTGTTCCACCCGCACCGATTACCAAATCACATTTTTTGATTATGCTTGATGTATCAACCGGGGGCTTTAATATTGAAACGTTTTCAATTCCTTCAAATATCTCAGCCTGTTCCTTGAATCTTGGAAGAATTAATATGTTAGCTACATTTTTCAGTTCATCCACAATAGGTGACAGGACAGATTTTCTGCAGTCAGTATTCAGGTAGGATGCGAGTGAAGGTTCCGGCCTCATAAGTATTGTTTTTTGATGATTTAAGTCCAAGTTCAAGTCATTGAATACATTGTCATTGTATTTGAAGCTTTTGAAGTGCATCAGTTCAGAAGTACCTTCATATGAAATGATTGTGTTTGGATCGGCTCCGAATTTCATCAGTTTCCACATGTCGATAATTTTAGGCGTAATTATTCTATCACATAAAGGCAATGTTAATTTGTTAGCTGCAAGAGCATGTTCGTTGTCCAAAACGTACAAACTAGGGATTCCCAGACCAAATGAAATTCTAGGAAGCTCTATAGAATGCTTGCTAAGGGCAACATCCACCTTTTCGCCATGTATAATATCTACAAGATTATAAACACGGGATGTGCTTTCCCTAAGCTTGTCATATAAGCTCACACCATGTTTTCCTACAGATATAAAGTCAATGTCATACATTTCCATTAATTTATGGATATCACCGAATTGTCTTGCAGTGACAATTACATCCTCACCTTCAGCCTCAAGGTACTTGATTACATCCTTGAAAAATCTTACATGAGGAGCATTTGAAATATCAACCCAAACTTTCACAAAAACCACCAACTAAATACAGATTCAGTTTTTCATTGCATCTTCAATAACTTTAATGATTTCATCCAATCCAATGCCTTCTTTTAAACTGGATTTGATGACTTTAACTTTAGGATTTAATCTTTGAGCATCTGCAACCATCTTATCTGCATCTGCTCCGACAGCATCAGCCAGATCAACCTTGTTGATTACAACCACATCGGAAGTCTGGAAGATAATCGGATGTTTTTCAACAGTGTCGTCACCTTCAGTAACACTGACAACGACAATTCTTAAATGAGAACCTAATTCAAAGTCAACCGGACAGATAAGGTTTCCTACATTTTCAATTATTACCATATCCAAATCATCAAGAGGTAAATCAGCAAGTCCGTGACCTACAAGGTGTGCATCCAGGTGGCATTCTTTACCTGTATTCAAACCTACAACAGGCACATCATGTTTTTCAATACGTCCTGCATCAAATTTAGAGATAACATCACCTGCAAGAACGCCTATTTTATAATCAGTATTATCAATAATTTCTTCTACAAGAGTTGTTTTACCGGAACCGATTGCTCCTACAAAATCAACACAGAAGATTTCTTTTTCTTCTAAGTTTTTCAGGTTTTTGTCTGCTAATTTTTTATTAGCATCCATAATATTTTTTTCTATTTCTACATCTGCAATCATATGCATAAGAATTCCTCCTAATTTACTCCTCAGGTTTTTCTATAACTATATTTTTAACAATTATATCTTTTCCGTTCAGGATTTCAATTTGATAACTGTCACACTCAGGACATTTGACAATTGGAGCATAATGGTCACTATCATCAAGAACAGCTTCACCATGGAACTTACAGTCATAGCATTCAATTTCTGCAGGAATTTCTTCGAAATTGATTTGGGCATCTTCCAAAATAGTATTTTCAACTAAAACTCCCAATATGAACTGCAACTGTTCAGGATTTATCATTGCAAGCCTTCCGACTTCAATAGTAACTTCATTAACTTCAGTAGCATTATTTGCCTGTGCAGTTTCAAGAACTGCATTAATAATACCTTGTGCCATAGATAGTTCGTGCATTTTACTACTCCTTAAATAAATCTTAATATTATAATTTTAGCATTATTTATTAATAAAAGTATTTACTATTAATTAAAATTTGGAGTAATACCTATATAATATATGTTGTAATATACAACAATTTTATATATTAACTTATTCAAAAAATATTACTAATAAGGAGATAATATTATGACTTACAAATCAAAATTCGGTTTCGGTTGCATGAGACTTCCTCAAACCGATGCAGAAGACCCTACAAAAATTGACCAGGAACTATTCAATGAAATGGTTGATTTATACATGGAACATGGCTTTAATTACTTTGATACTTCTTACGCTTACCATAACGGAGTCAGTGAAGTTGCCCTCAGAAAGGCAGTAGTGGAAAGATACCCTCGTGAATCCTATAAGATATGTGACAAGATGCCTACATGGGCATTAACCTCCAAAGAGGACAACGAGAAATTTGTAAACGAGATGCTTGAAAGATTAGGAATAGATTATTTTGACGTATTTTTCGTCCACAACATCAATACACCTTGGTATAAACTTGCAGAAAATGCAGATTCATTTGAATATGTAAAAAATATGAAGGAGAAAGGTATTGCCAAAAAAATCGGTTTCAGTTTCCATGACCATGCCGAACTGCTTGAAGAGGTTCTTGACAAATACGCAGATATCATCGACATTGTCCAGATTCAGCTGAATTACCTTGACTGGGAAGACCCTGTAATCGAATCAAGGAAATGCTATGAACTGTGCGTCAAACACGGCCTTGACGTTTATGTGATGGAACCTTTAAAAGGAGGACTTCTTGTAAATGCTCCTGATAACATTAAAAAAGAATTTAATGAATTCAGTCCTAACAAGTCAATAGCCAGTTTCGCTTTAAGATTTGCAGCATCACTTGACAACGTTAAAATGGTTTTAAGCGGCATGAACCAAATGGATCATCTAATTGACAATATCAATACCTTTGAAAACTTTGAAGTCCTAAGCGATGAAGAAAATGAATTTTTAAAGAAAATGGCCGAGAAGCTGGATGAAAGTGTTGCAGTTGCCTGCAGCGAATGCGGATACTGTATTGACGCATGTCCTGAAATGATTCCTATTCCAGAATATTTCACATTATACAACATTAGTAAAAACAGACCTGAAGAAGACATTTACAAACTGTATTTCGACAAGCTGGCTGATGAAAAGGTCCCTGCTGATGAATGTACCTACTGCGGAACATGCCTTGAACACTGTACACAGCAAATTGACATTCCGGAAGTGCTTGAAAAAGTCTGTGAGAACTTTGAGACCGGTTTTTCACCATATGCCGGTTCACCTTAGGCAACCCTCATCTTTAACTCTCTAACCATTTCACCATTCTTATTTATTTTTGATGCTCTTTTATAGTATTCAACTGCTTTCGGAAAAATTCCTGACTGATAATAGACAAGTCCCATTAAAGCCAGCGCATCTGCATTTTTATCGTCAAAATCAATGATTTTTTCAAGTATTTCAGAAGCAGTGCTTAAATCACCCTGATGGTACAAATCATATGCTTCCTCATACATCACATCCACATCATCCAACGTGTCTATTTCCACATCTTCAGAAGTATCCTGGGGCTTATCTGAAAGGAGCACTTCAAGTTCATTGGCCATTTCATTTGACCTGTCTAAAGAAAGAGCTTTTTTAACAAAATAAGTTGCAATATCCTTTTGCTCCTGATTATATAAAATCTGAGCCATCAATGCCATTGAATCAACATGCTTTTTATCTATTTGAAGAATGTTATTGAGAATGTCTTTGGAAGCTGAATAATCGCCCTTATTATATAACTCCAATGCATCATCAAACATCACACCCACATCACTTCCATCATTTTTATCATCGGGTTTTTCGATTATTTCATGTTTTTCTTCGGCTTTTTTGGAAATCAGCTGACACATATAGTTGAGAATGTATTTGGTTGCGTTTTTGTGAAGAGGCTTGTTATCGTTACCGCATTTCGGGGAATATATGCATGCAGGACATCCGCTTTTGCATCCGCAGTTTTCAAGAAGGTCAACTGTGGATTTAAGCAGATCTACAAATACATCAACCGCCTTTTCACAGATTCCGATTCCTCCCTCATAACCGTCATAGATAAAAATAGTAGCTTCCTGAGTGTCTTCATGATAATTTGTTGAAAGACCACCTATGTCAAACCTGTCACACATTGTATGCAAAGGAAACAGTCCGATTAATGCATGTTCAGCACCATGAAGACCGCCTGCAAATACTTCCTCTTCTGAAAACATGTCTTCCAAAGTATCCTTAACCTGTTTTGGAATTGTAAACCATAATCCTTTAGTTTTAAATTTTAAAGGAGGTAAATCAAGAGGATATGTTCCTATGGCTTTTGAAAACTGCATCTTTTTGTATTTATAGTAGTCTTCCCGTACAATAAGTTCACCGAAGTGGATTGTAAGATTTCCATATTTTGTTTTGGAAATTTTCTTTTCTATATTGATTTCAGTCTTGTTTAAAACCATTGTGTGATAATCGACAGTTTTCTGGCTGACATTAACAAAGCCGCTTTTGAGATTGACGTTATTGACTACATAAGTGTCACCCTTGTTAATGAGAATTGCCCCTTCATGAGCTTCCCTGTATACCTGTGAGCGTTCCATTGACTCAAGTAGCCTGCCGTTGTTCATTACCTTAAATTCCTGACCTGAAATCTGGTCAAGTGAATGGTCCATTGCAGGATTGTCATCATAAGGATACATATAATCCCCTCTGAAATTCTTATGCAAGTCCTTTTTTAAAACAAGCTCATCAAGAATATCCTCGTCAAGGTTGAAGTACTTATAGACTTCACCGCTTTTTATAGGAAGCTCCTTGGCTGCACATAGGATATGCGCTTCCTGCAGGATAGGATTGGTCAAATCGATAATTGCATTTTCATGAGGCTTGTCAAAGAAAAATTTGGGATTGTTCATGAAATACTGGTCAAGCTGATTTTCAAATGCTATCAGAATAGCTAATGATTTCTGATTGCTTCTTCCTGCCCTTCCTGACTGCTGCCAGGTTGAAATCATAGTTCCGGGATAACCTGAAATGATAACTGCATCAAGAGACCCTATGTTGATTCCAAGCTCCAATGCGTTTGTGCATGTAACTCCCAGATATTTTCCGCTTTTAAGACCGTCTTCAATTTCACGTCGCTCTTCCGGCCTGTATCCTGCACGATATGCGGCAATTCTGTGAGCAAGTTTTCCTTTTATCTGAGTCATGTCCTTTTTAGCCCACATTGCTATCAGTTCAGTTGTCTTTCTTGAAACTGTGAAGCATAATGTCTGAATTCCCTTAAGCATCATATAAAGGAAAATGTTTTCAGTTTCCATGTGCACGGAAGGTGCATTCTGCATATTGACCTTGTTTCTTCTGTAATTTTTAAAAGGATTATATAATATAAAATCCTTTTCACCGCTAGGAGATGCATCTTCATCAATCAAGACAAATTCTTCACCGGTCAGCCTGTTTGCAAGCTCCAGAGGATTTGCCAAGGTTGCTGAAGAGAGTATAAACTGAGGATAGGACCCGTAGAAATTGGCTATCCTTTTAAGCCTTTTAATCAGAAATGCAACGTTGGAACCGAAGACTCCCTTATAGTAGTGTGACTCGTCTATGACAATGTAGCGTAAATTTTTATAAAATCTGCTCCACTGATGGTGCCATGATAAAATCAGATGCAGCTGATAAGGGTTTGTTAAGACAATTCGTGACTTTTCCCTGATTCCTCTTTTTTCATCTCTTGGAGTGTCTCCGTCATAGGTTCTTGGATTGATGGTGATTTCAAGCTCCTTTTCAAGGTTTTCAAGAACATGGAGCTGGTCATTGGAAAGGGCCTTTGCCGGATAAATATAAAGAGCTGTTGCATCGCCGTCTTCAATCATTGTCTCCATAATCGGTAAGTTGAAAGCAAGCGTCTTTCCGGATGCAGTAGGTGTTGTAATGATTACATTTTCATCCTTTTTGATGGCTTCATAAGTGTCCGCCTGATGAGTGTAAAGTTTAACATCCCTTGAATCCAGATACCTGATGATTTTTTCATTTAGATTATCGACTTTTTTAAAACTAGCTTCTTTTGCCGGTATTGTCTCTACATGTGCAATATTATCACGATAACGGACATCATTTTTAAACATATCAATATTGTTGGGCTCAGACATAATATCAGCAAAATTAAATTAACAAATATATTTTAAACTTAATTAATATTTAAATCATTCGTTGCTTTTGAAATTGAAAAGAAAACAGTAATGAAATTATAAAGTAGATATTGAAAAATCAAAATTATTATAGTATATTTCTAAAAGTTTTTACCAATTTTTGAATTATTTTTTTTATTTTTTTGTTATCATATTATTTATCAAATGCTCTCTGATTAATAATAAATTATATGGTATTATAATATATTGTTGTCGAGGAAAAAAAGTTAAAAAGAGATTGTTTCTTTTTAATGGCATTTCCTCTGGAATTTTACTAGTTTATAACTGCCCAAGAATAATTTTACAAAAAATGGTAAAAACATTAAGTAAAAGACTATAAAAACACGTATTAATGGAAAAGTTAGGAAAAAATTTCCTAACTTACTTACACATATTATGGAAAAATTAAATTTCCATATAATATTATCTAAATCAGCAAATATAATATTTTGGTTAACCTAAATTTAATTGGATTAAAGTTAAATTTAGATTTGTTATCAAATGCTCTCTCATTGCCTTTATTAATTAGTTTAACAAAAAAATTAATTATAATAGACCATGAGGGAAAAAATGATTTCATATGAAGAATTTGAAGACATTATAGTAAACACACTTAAAAGAGACATATCTTCAAATCACGATCAGAAAAATGCAATACTCACTGATTGTGACAAATCCCTTTTTATTGTAGCAGGACCAGGATCCGGAAAAACGACCGTTATGGTGCTTAAGATATTGAAATATATTTTTGTGGATGATATTGACCCAAGTGAAATATTAGCTACAACATTTACAAAAAAAGCAGCTGCAGAACTTACTTCAAGGATTCTTGGATGGGGAGATGAAATTAAAAATCACCTAACAGACCAACTTGACGAAGATGATTTTGAAGACATAGAAAAAATCTTAAAAATCGAAAGAATAGATTTCAATCAGATATACGTAGGTACAACAGACAGTATTGCTGAAGAATTACTGAGAGACTACAGGAAAGCCGGAGAGACACATCCTATTGTCATTGAAGACTTTGTTGCAAACTCAGCAATGATAAAGATATTGATTAATGATGAAAAATATCTTGACAAGGAACTTGTGGAATATCTAAAAGAACTCACCGGAAGAGCAAAACTGACTGAACCCTCAAAAATGAGCGAAATCCTACTTAAAATCAAAGATAGAATATATCATGATAAGGTAGATTTCAGCGAACTTTACAGGGAAAGTAAAGGAGGATTTAAACTTGCACTTGACTGTATAAGGGAATATGAAGAAGTCCTCGAAAGCAGACATACAATCGATTTTGCAATGCTTGAATCAAATTTCCTGGAAAAACTGAAAAACGGCGAATTGGATGACTTTCTCGAAGACATTAAAATCGTTCTGATTGACGAATACCAAGACACAAATCTTCTTCAGGAGGACATCTATTTTACAATAGCAAAATCAGCACTTGAAAATAACGGCAGCATTACAGTCGTAGGTGATGATGACCAGTCACTCTACCGCTTCAGAGGAGCGACTGTAGATTTGTTTACAAACTACAAAAAAAGAGTTAAAGACCAGCTTGGAATCGACGTTGAAGAAATCAACCTTAGAACAAATTACCGGTCAAGTGAAAATATTATTGAACACTGCAACCGGTTTGCAGAACTTGATAAGCAATATCAGTTGGCAAGAGTTAAAAACAAGCCTAAAATTATCGCGCCTGATTTTGAAAAGGACAAAATGCCTGTTCTTGGAATGTTCAGGAATAATGTTGAAATGCTTGCAAATGATCTTTCAAAACTCATAAACAATCTTGTAAATAAAGGCGAAGCCGAAATAAAAGTTCTGCAGGTTTTAAACGAAGACTTTTATAAAAAGATGAATGGTAACATTGATGTTGCAAAAATGCAGCAGATCAGACAGGAAAATATCCGGAAAGGTAAGAAAGTTGAAAAAATCAAACTTAAACTGGACCCTGAGCACGGTTCTGCTTCTGATATTGCAATTTTATCATATTCCCCAAAAGAACGCCAGTACAGCACCAGGTCCTTTCTCCATCATTTAAGAAAGAACTTAAGAAATCTGAAACATCCTATTGAAATGTTTAATCCTAGAGGTATTGATCTTCAGGACGTGGATATTGTAGCAATATTCTGCGGATTAATTCTTGAATGCATCGACCCTGAAGGAAGTATTCAAAAAATGGACAAGACAATTCCAAATCTTGCAAAAAGAAACATGACAAGATGGAGAGTTAAAGCCAAAGAATACATTAAGCTAGACCCTGAACCTAGAGAACCTATGTCACTTAACAGTTTTGTAACCCGATGGCAGATTAGAAGACCATATCCTGAAGTTGACAAAGACGGAAAAGATATCGAATGGCCTAAAACCGCCAGCCTGATGGAGCTTGCATATAAACTTACCACATGGGTTGAAGACCTGCAGGAAGATGTGGAAGGAATCGTTTACCTTGAAGCGATTACAAAATCAATTACACAAACAGGATTTTTTAACGAATACCATTCAAACATTTCATTCCGCTCTCCAAAAGATGAAAGGGATTCCGTTTTAGAAGCAATATGGAATATTTTCATTCCTCTTTCAACAGGAGGAATTTCAATTGACGAATCACATCTGGATACTTTGCCTGAAGACAGAGTCAACGTATTGTCTATTCATCAATCCAAAGGACTGGAATTTCCGCTGGTAATTGTGGATGTTGGCTCACAGTTTAAAACAAACAACATTAAGACCCAGAGACTGAGATTTCCAAAATCCATTAAGGACAAGATTACCATTGAAGATACGATAAGAAAATACAGTTCATTGGGTGAAAGCGAACGAAGTGAAAAGGACCGTTCCTTTGATGATTTGACAAGACGTTACTTCGTTGCATTTTCAAGAGCTGAAAGCGTTTTAATACTGGTGGGTCTGAATCCTGCTATTGAAGGATATACAAGCAAAAACCAGCACTTCAACATCCCTAATATTGCATTAGGATGGAGCAGAGATGAAGAATATGTTGGTTTCAAGGAGATTTATTTAATATAGGAGTGATTGGATGAAATTACCGTCAAGATCAAAATCATACATGATACCTGAATACAGTCTGACTGGAGATTTGCTTTCATACATTACCTGCGGACTACAGTACCGTTATCAAAATAAAGGAGCACTTCCACCTTCCAAACCAGTTCAGAGATGGTTTGGAGAGTTTATTCATGGAGTTTTAGAGGAATCCTACAACGAATGGAAATATGGTAAAAAGGAATTTCCATGGGACTGGAAGGAAGATATCAGACCAATAGAAGACCTGATTGATTTGAGACTCCAGGTAAGGGGACTGTATCCTCACGATGAAGATCTGTTTTTCAGCATAAACCAGCCGGGAATGAACATGACCATAGATGAGTTAAACGAACACGACCACAAGAAACTGGCCAGCGCAAGAGCTGAAAAGGCAATAAATATTTGGGGAAAACATCTCTTTCCGTTAATCGATTCGGCCGAACTGCTAATCAAAGGAGTGCGACCAATGCCAAATTACGATAAAAACACAAGCCGTTCCAATTATTACGGCATCAACGGTGTTGTGGATGTTTTAACCTCTACAAAAATCAACACAATGGATGAACAGAGCACATTATACAATTTCAACAACAAGATAGTGCAGTTTATCAAAAATAATCTTGAAACCAGTGATATTGAAGATTATGAAGTTATTATTGACTATAAGGGTATGAAAAGACCGCCAATTAAAGTAACTGACCCATTAAGTGAGGATAAATGGGAAAATCACAAGCAGCAGATTCTGACATACTCCTGGCTTCGCTCAAAACAGGAAGATGCAAAGGACATTTCAGCAGGAATTATACTTTATCTTAATGAACTCGTACCATCAAAAGAAGACCTTGTGTTAATCAAGGAGGAAATCAGAAACAACCTGACTGATGTTCCTGAAGGAATTGAATTTGATGATGATATCGAACTGATTGAGGAATGGGAAGAAGATGAAAAGGCACCAAATTTGTCTGAAGAATTTAAAATTGCCCGTTCAATCAGATTTATCAATGTCAATGAGAAGGAACGTGAAAAAGCTCTTAAAAAATTCGATAATGTTGTATGCGATATTGAAAATTCACTTGTAAGTGAAATGAAAGGCTGCAAAATTCAGGACGCCTGGAAAGCGGAAGCCGATAAAAGGACATGTCTTGCATGTGATTTTCGGACATTCTGTAAAAATAACAGTGACATAACAAAAGACTTTAAAATTCCATAATACAAAATAATATTAGGCGATTAATATGTCATATTTGGAGAAAAACAAAAAATATTGTGAAACTATCGAAAGTAAAATTAAACTCGATGCAAAACCAGTTGCAATGAAATTAATCAAAAGCGAAGATGACCTTCCAGAAGGTTACGATTTGATTGATGAAAAAATCAGACACTGCGAAATGGTTAGAAAAGCATCATTAGGCAGCAAATTTTACTCAACTATTGAAGAACAGATGTGTTTAGGCGGAGCAGGTGCTATCGGACTTAGAGACATGCCTGAAAAATTGGCAAACGGTGAAAAATATTTCTCCCTCGGAAGATTCCAGGATTTGGAAACCGCTAAAAAACTCACAAGCAAATTATCAATCGTTGAAGATATCCATTGGGGAATGATTTATGCACCTTTAGATGAAGCTGACTTTGAAGCAGATGTAATTCAAATCATTACCGAACCTGTTGGCGGAATGAAACTTGCTCAAAGTATTGTTTATAAAACTGGTGAAAAAATCAATCCTTCATTTGCAGGTATCCAGTCATTATGTGGAGACGCATTTGCTAATCCTTACATAGAAAATGGAATTAACTTCACTTTAGGCTGTGACGGTTCCAGAAAAGCAGCTGACATTAAAGATAATGAAATGACAGTCGGTATCAGCAAAGCTAAAATCGAAGAAGTTATTTCAGGTCTTGAATCAATCTAGAAGATTTAAATAATCTTCATAATGATTAATATTCAACAATTCTTTTTCATTTTTTTCTTTTATTCCATAAAATGTATAGCCATCAGCAAAAATCTTTCTTAAAATCGGATTTAAATTATCATCCTCATTTTCAAGGTATTTCATAAGATTCATTCTGGGAGCAACAAAAGGCATTCCCAATCCTTCTGCAGTATCCAATAGCCCAGTTTTTCTTCTTCTTAAAATGGATATTGTATTGAAAGGATTTTCACTTTTTCGGCTTACTTCAATCATTTTATTGAAAGTTTCCGGAGTTACGGTAGGCTGGTCTGCAGTTATGCATAATGCAAAATCAGAGCGAGCATTTGAAAGACCATTGTAAAGTGATGTTGATAAACCTACATCAACCGGATTATTTTCTACGAATTTTACTTGATCTTTATAATTATCAAAGATAACTTCTTTTATTTCATTAGAATAATGGCCAAGTACCACAATACATTCATCTACATTTAAGGATAATGCATTGTCAATAGTTGTCTCTATGACAGTTTTATCTTTAAATGGTAAAATCAGTTTATTTGTTAAATCAATATTGCGAGCCATCTGGTCCTTTCTCATTCGAGAGTTCTTACCGGCTGCAGTAATTATTGTTGAAATAGACATATAAAAAAAGAAAAGAAAGATTATATTCACTTAGATGGAATATATCTTGTTATTTGTGCATAAATACCCATTCCAGTACCTGAACCTTCAGTCCACATGGAAATTTTTACTGGGTAGTCATGATTGTTTGTTACAGTAATGTCACTTGCAGGATTATAACCGAAAAGTACTGCATCTTCAGTATTATCCATACCGACAGGCAATCCGAATCCTTCTGCAAGAACTGCTGCTCTTAATGCTCTAGCTGAAGGACATACACCGTGTGCTGCACTTCCACCAGGAGCGGATGCATCGTTTGCTGATTCAAAGTAGACATAATCCTTACCAGAACTGGTTGAGTTAGGCGGAATAATAGTACCGTTCCAAGCTTCAACAAACTGTCTTGCGTTAACTTCCCTGATTGAATCTCCATATTCAGGGTGAGAACCTAATGAAGTACCATAGACTTCACCGTTTTCTTGACTGTAGTTACCTGAATATAACAGTATAGGCGAACCGGTCGGATATTCAGCTGCATAATCTACAACATCCTGACCAAAGATTTTTGGAACATCTGCTGAACTAATATCAGATCTGCCATCGGAAAATCCGGTCATACCTTTTTCAAGTGTAAATGTGGAACCGACATCTGCATCATAATTATACCAGCTCACAATGGTATTATTGTCATAATATTCATTACTGAAATTTAAATTCTTAATTTGATCTGTAGGTACAGACTGAATAACTTTATCTCCTTCGATTACGTCAACACCACTTTCAGTTTTACATAAAAGTTTATATGGTTCACTGTAACCCCAAACATAATTATCCGGTCCTTTAACTGCTAACTTATCCCCCTCAAAAGTAATATAACCTGGACCATCAATACCTTTTGCATTTCCATAAGAATCAATGCCCTCTCCTGAAACGGTTGTGAAGTCAAATGGAACCGTACCGGTAGATAGAGACATGAATAATCCCTGTAAATCAAAAGCTAATATCTGATGGGTTAAAAATCCCAGATTACTAATCAATGGAACCTCAATAGTTTTATTAATTCCCACAATAGATTGACCATTAAAAATGGATTGACCTACAGAAATATTATAAGTATCAGCTACACTCTGTCCAGTGTAGGGAGTGCTACTAACAAATGAAAATGCGAACAATAAAATACATGCAAATAATAATGCCAAGAATATTAACAATGATGTTCTTCTCCAACTTCTCATTTATTACACCTAAAAATTTATAACATGTTATAATATATTTGCCCTATTATAAAAAGATTAGTATTTTTAAGACAATTTTTCTGAAATTAATTTAATTCTCTCTTGAATATCAATAATAGTATCCTGACCATTACCTCCTATTAAAATAGCATCCTCGTGAGAGTATTCAGCAACTAATTCGATAATTTCATCCAGAGAATTGACTGTAATTATATTTCCCATATATCTGAGGGAATTGAGCCTGTAAATTGCAATATCCAAGGTATCATCCAATCCAGGGAATAGCACAATAACTTCCGGATTGTATTTGACTGCAACATCAAGTATATCCAGCCTGTGAATTTCATTATGTCTTGGAGTACCGATAAAAATGGCATAAAAATCCTTTTCAGATAATATTGAAGCCAATGCATCAGAATTGTCCGTTTTTCCGACATAAACCTGGGCATCATTAATCCTATAAACATCCAATCTGCCCTCGACAGCATTGAAGTTAGCGAGACTGGATTTGATTACATCTTTAGATATTTTTAATTCACGTGCAATTGCATTAGCAAGGCCCGCATTAAGCAAATTAAATTTACCGAATAACTTTAACTCATCCTGATATTCAAAATAAGGAATATTTTTTGAAGCAGCCTCCTTGAAATCTGAATTGAAATCCTGATTGAAAGCTGTGAAAATTAACTTGTCTGAGAAAAATCTGACAAGAGAATTCTTATAGTTAGCTATGGTTTTGTGAACGTCCATATGGTCATTGCCTATATTGGTAAGACCGATCATATCAAAGTCAAAGCAGTATCTGCAAAAGTCCAAGGTCATATCACATACCTCTACAAGCAGTATATCATAGTCACCTTCGCTTGCTTCAAGAATCAAGTCATAATAGCCTGAAAATCCTCCTCCACCGTTTCCGCCGACTAAAACTTTCTTACCTGCATTCTCCAATATAGTTTTTATCATGTGAACAGTAGTTGTTTTACCGTTTGTACCAGTGATGCCTATTGTGAAAATATCTTTATGTTTATCTACCACATCACTTAAAAGTTCTCCGTTACTTAAAAGCTTTGTTGCAAAAGACCCACCATACATACTTGGACTTATTGCAATTGCATCACACTGTTCAATAGCGTAGGGATTGGTAAAACCCAAATCCAAAGTGATTTTATCTCCAACTATTGAAACTGTCTGTTCATCATCCATCAAGTTCATGGATAACATCGGCAAATCTAAACCTTCTAAATCCACATTAATATTCAAATCAGTAGCATAAACTTCCCAACCATGTCTTAAAAGGGAATTAACTGCTTTTTTACCTTCAACTCCTAAACCTATAACTGCCGCTTTCATAAAAAACTAATCCTTAATAAAATTTCAATATAATAACTTAGTATTTTAATGTATTAAACATTTTCTAAAATAACAATTAATTTATAATAGGATAACTAATATTAAAAGAAAAGGTGATTAAATGTTTGAAGATGAAAAAGAAGATAAAATATATAATTTAGTCATTTCCAATGGTATCGATAAACAAAATGAATACGGCCAGTTTACACAGAAATTATTTGAAAAAGTAGACTTTTTATGGAAAGAGTCCATTTCAGGGTCATATGAACATGCCTCAGAAAGTTTTTATTCCAAAATAGACAGAATAATTTTACTTGCAGGCCTTTACAATGACAACAAGGACACCTTTGAAGCATTATTGAATGCAAGTGAAAAATATGACATTCCTATCGTTTTAGTAAGGCCGTTAGGACTTGAAGAAGTTCCGGAAATACTGGAAGAAAAAGCGGCGACAATTGTTGGATGGAACAAAAACTGCATAATAGATTCAATAAAAAATGCAGACGAATTAATTTAAAAAAATAATAAAAAAATGATATCTAAATTATTTTAGAAATACCATTTTCTTTTTCAACTTTAATTAAGTTGTCAGCAGCGTTTTCAAGCTGACTTTCATGAGTTACTATAATCATTTGAGGCAATACAGACATGTCCTTTAACAGGTTAATAAGTTCATGTCTTCTTGAGCTGTCCAAATGAATTGTAGGCTCATCCAATAATATTGTATCCAGTTCTCCTTTAGACATTGCCTGAGTGATACCAAGTCTTAAAGCAAGTGCAATAGCTATTTTTTCACCACCACTGACCATACTCATTGATGATTCGCCTTCAGGACCGTAAACAGTAACATCATACTCATCATCCAAAGTCAAATCTGAATAATTGAAGTTGAATTCATTGAAGAATTCCTTAGTGTACTTTTGAATTAAAGGTTTGGAAAGCATTCTTAAATCTTTTTGAATACCGTCTTTAGCGTATAAACCTCTTATTTTATTTAACAAATCAATATAATCTTTAATGTCATTATATTCCTGTTGGAATTTATCTGCTGTTTGTATTCTTTCTCTTAAGTCTTTTAGATAAGAGATTGATTCACGGGCTCTACCTTTAAGTTCTGAAAGTTCATTGGTGAAAGAAATATGTTTTCTTTCATACATTTCAAAGCGATAAACAATATGTTCATATTTTTCTTTATCATAAATTGAAGCTTCAATTTTATTCTTAGTAATATCAATCTGATTAATGCTGACTCCAATTTCTTCTTTAACAGTGTCAAGCTGAGTCATTAAAGATTTTTTGTTTTGGACATAACCTTTAAGCTGATTATATTCTTCATTTTTCTGTTTTAAATCAGTTATGCGGTCCTGGAGTTCGCCGGCACTAATTTCCCCACTTAAATGTGGATCCTGTTCGATAGCCAGTTTGATATTTTTAACATGAGTGTCAATTTCATTTTTGACCTGTTTCAATTTGTATTGAGCATCAGTTTCACTGCCTAAAACTTCCAAAGCACCTTTAGCCTTATTAAATGCATCATAAGAAGCCTTATAGTTTTCACGGTCAGATTTGATATTAGCTATAACTAATATTAATTCTCCAAGTTTATTGCTGATATATTCTTTTGATTCAAGTCCCTCATCTATTTTATTCAACTTGGAAGCTTCTTTTTGAAGATGAGTGAATTTCTGTTTATATTCAATGATTTCTTTAGACAAATCAGTGATTTTAACAAGTTTATCTTCAAGACTTTTTTTGTTTTTGGAAAGAAGTTTTACATCCTCTTCATGCTGAGCAATCAGTTTCTTATTATCCACAATTGCTGTTTCATATTGCTGAATCAATTGTAATTTCTTTTTGGAATCAATATCGGACTGACATACAGGACATTTGTTGTCAACTTCATTCAATTCAGCCAATGGTTTTTTTGAAGACTGAATATTCTGTTTAAATATTACGATATCCTCATTTTTGGAAATGATGTCTTGAGATAGGCTTTCAATTTTCTGATTAATTTCTTTAATTAAATTATTTGTTGCATCTTCAAGATTACTTAAATTATCTATCTCAGCAAGGTCATCCTGAGACATGCCGTTTTCATCCAGCTTATCCTTGGATTTTGAGAAGAAATCTTCTATATTATTTCTTTCACTCTCAATTGATTTCAATAAATCCTTTTTGTCCTGGTCAAGTTTAGCCATAGCGGCCAATTCTTTTTCATACTGGACTTTCTGGTTGTCGAGTTTAGTAATCTCTTTTTCTGATGATAAAAACTTATTATATTCATCTTTTTTATCTGAAACAATTGCTTTTTGCTGAGCAATTGAGTCTAATTTATCTGTAATCTGTTTTTCTTCTTCTTTTAGATTTTGAATGCTTATAACGGATTTTTCAAAATCAAGATAAACATCCAATTTAGAAACATATTTTTCCAGCCTTGAAATTTTTTCTTCAGCTTCCCTGATTTTGTCAAGATTTTCCTGAATGGAACGTTTATTAGTTTCTAGTTTGGATAAATTAGCTTCTTCAGTCTGTAAATTATGAATTTGATTGTCATGGATTTCTTTTTCTCTTTCCATATCTCTTTTACTTGCGGAAATATCTTTTAAAGAGTTAGTTACATCCTCAATTTGCTCTTCAAGTTCATGACCTCTTTGTTTTAATGAATCAATTTCAGATTTCTTGGTTTCATATTCTTCTTTCAATTCATTTGAATTGTATAGTTTACCTTTAATTTCTGAAAGCTGTTTTTCATAATCATTAATAAAAGGCAAGAGATTTTTCCATGCTTTTTCAAGAGAATCAATACCTAACAGTTTTCCGATAAGCTGTTTTTTCTCAGCCGGAGTCTTGTCAACCAGCTCGGCAATTTCACCCTGTCTTATGTATATTGCATTTAAGAACAGGTCTGAATCAATGTCTAAAATCTGGCGAATTGCATCATTAACTTCCTTATCTCCTGTGCATACATGAACAAATCCGCTTTCATTGGAGGTTTTTGTATATAATGAAGATTTTAGATTAGATTTCTTTTCACGGACAATTTTATATTCCTTACCATTGGAAATGAAATCAAGTTCAACAGACATGGAATTTGCACTGTTTCTAACAAGATCATCAATTTTTTTAGCAGTGTGCTGTTTGAATAAAGCAAAACTTATTGCTTCCAGAATAGTTGATTTTCCAGCCCCATTTTCACCGACAATAACACTGATACCTTTTTTGAGCTCGATTATTGTGTTTTTGTGAGACTTAAAATTTGTTAATTTTAATTTTGTGAAAATCATTGTTTAACCTCCTTTTTAAAGGTTACTTGAACATCATTAGGTTCCTCTTCAGGAGTTTGTTTTTTAGCAGGTTCTTCTAAATCCTCTATCTTTTCTATTGTTTCTGTTTTGAATTCAATATCATCATCCAATGTTTTATAATTTTCATTGAAATATTGGTCGATTAACGCCTGCGCATCTTCCAGTTGGTCTTTGGATAATATGTCATATAAGTCTAAAGCTAATTTGTCAGTACTGCCTCTTCCATAATCACCCATTTGCTCAGCAATCAATTCTTTTGGACCTATGCGAGTGTCATTTCTCAGTATTTCATCAATTGATTCTTCACCGGCCATGTTGAAAGTTGGTCTGATCATTAATGATAAATCACCAAGTTCCTCATTTATTATATCATAAACGAAACTGGTGTCTGATTCGACATTTTTGACTTTCAGATTTAGGATAGGCTTCTTATCAAAGTCTTTAATGACTTCCTTAATTCCGGATATTCCGCTTCCAAGATTGTTATAATCAAGGGATCTGTCTATAAATGTACGTGAAATATCAACTTTGACTCTTTTAACATTTGGTTTTTGACCATCCAAATCCACTACAACGAATCCTTTACCATTTATCTTATAATCTTCAAATTCATCTGATTTCCAGACTTCAGTAGAACCTGGATATACCAGTTTTCCATTACCAAAGTCTTCACAGACATATTTGTGAATATGACCTAACGCATAATAATTAAAGTTATCCGGAATGTCACCCACTTCTATTTCATGCTGAACTGCAAAATACTTGTCGATACCCTGGTGCAGCACTAAAATTGATTTATCGTAATTGGCCGCTTTTTTTGACAATTCCACTAATTTTGCTTTAAGCACATTTGACTGTGATGCAGGATAATAAGGCAGTCCCGCAATAAAAACATCATCATGCATGTAATTTGTATTGATAGGGCTGATTACTTTTAAACCCATTTTTTTGAAAATCACCTGCGGAGGAATTGAACCTTTGCGCACAACTGAATCGTGATTTCCGGCAATTGCATACATAGGAATTCCAGCGCCTTTAAGTTTAAGCAATCCTTTTTGGAATTCTAAAAGTGCCATTGGAGATGGTTTGGCTGTTTCGAATAAGTCACCACTGTGAATTACAAAATCAACTTTTTCTTCGATTATCTTATCTATAACTTTTCCAAATACTTCATAAAAGTCTTTTTCACGCTCAATTAATCCGAATTGGCGATAACCTAAATGAGTATCTGCTAAATGTGCAAATTTCATTATATTACCTTTTTAAATTTATTTGTATATAACCAATTTAAACACTATAACAGTATTTAAGTAATAATAGTTTATTCTATTTTATATTTAATTGTTTGCCAAGAGAGCATTTGAGAACAAATCAATATTGATTTTATTTTATAAAATTATGATTTACTTAAAAATATTTTTATACAAGCTTTTTTAATTATATAATTTTAATGAGTTAATGAATAACACTAATTAAAAAAAAATTTGAGTAATTTTTGATGGTTAAAGGGAATTTCAAATTCCAGGTACTTGATGAATTATTCCCATTACAGGTATTGAAAATATTATTTTGCAAGTGTCTTTTCAACGAAATCCTTGCTGACATCTAATGTATCAATAATTTCATCAACTGTGAAACCTCTTTCCCTAAGTTTGATAATTGATCGTTCATTATTTTCATTTACCTTATCTTTCGCATAATCTTTTGCATATTCTTCAACGTTTTTCATATTTCCACCCACCAGATTGGTTATTCTCTTGTTCAGCAATTTTCTTTGACAAATTTATCACATATCATCAACACTATTCCCTTAGCAAATTGAGCAATATCCTTTTTTAATCCAGGTATATTAGTTATAAGCTCTGCAGAATCAAGAACAGTTGTGTTAATATCCTTTTCACTTTCCATGAAACAAAGCAAGCTTATCATAAGCAGAAATTTTTAGAATATTATTTTGCAAGTGTCTTTTCAACAAAATCCTTAGTGACATTTAGTGTATCAATAATTTCATCAACTGTGAAACCTCTTTCCCTAAGTTTGATAATTGATCGTTCATTATTTTCATTTACTCTATCTTGTGCATATTCTTCAACGTTTTTCATATTTCCACCCACTAGATTGGTTATTCTCTTGTTCAACAATTTATCTTTGACAAATTTATCACATAACATCAACACTATTCCCTTAGCAAATTGAGCAATATCCTTTTTTAATCCAGGTATATTAGTTATAAGCTCTGCAGAATCAAGAATAGTTGTGTTAATATCCTTTTCACTTTCCATGAAACAAAGCAAGCTTATCATAAGCAATTCCTTTTCAGTGAAGTATTCTTCATGTTCTATTTTAGACAGCATTTCATTAATAAACTTATCTCCATCAATGCTTTTTAAGGAATGGATATATATCGGAAAGCGAGAATCAGGATTGATTTTATAGCATTTTGTCTTTTCACGTTCAACGGTACTCAGCACATGAACTTCAATTGGCTTTTTGGATTTGATTTTTACCTGATCGATTATGGCACTGTAGAAGCGAAATCTTCGTTTATCATTAACATCCACATAGCTACTTTGAAATTCAAGGATTATGATTCTATCAAAATATAATTACTATACATCGGAATAAATATTGATTTTTACTGAAAAAAATTTGTTAAAAAATAGTGCAGTGATGATTTCAAAAAATTAAAAATCACCAAAAAAATATTGGCAATTATATCAGTTATAGTCTAAATGACCAATAATTAAGACAGGCTAACATGAAATTGGTAAAAAAAAATAATAAAAATAGGGATTAATAGTCATATCCCATATCTAATGTTTCCTGTTCTGCTTGTTCCAGCTCTTTCTGTTGTCTTTCTTTAAAACCTTTAAAGTGAGAGACTATATCCATGTCGTCACCATGTTTACGGCCTTTAAATTCATCGATTTTAACAAGAGTAGGAACTTTACTCATAAGTCCCAAAACAATGGCTTCACCTACATTCAAGGACGGCAGCTGATTGACCAGATCCTGAGACAGGCTTTCACTTGCTGACTGGACATGTCTCTGGTCTTCCGGTTCAACAAGCCTTAAAATAATCATGTTGTTCATCTGGGACAATGCATCATGGTCAACTGTTTTAGGTGACTGACTTACCAGACACAGACCCAAACCGAATTTACGTCCTTCACGGGCAACTCTCTGAATCCATCTTTTGGAGTCTGAATCACGTCTGTTTGGAGCCAGAATATGAGCTTCCTCCAAAATGAAAAATACAGAATTGTCAAGCAGATCCTTTTTGTTGGCGCTGTGAGCAGCATTTTTAGACCTCTGAAGTGAATTTCTAAGAATATGACTTACAAGAACGCTTGCAACAGATTCATCGACCTGACTCAAATCAAGCACATTGACACATCCCGCCTTAATATTTGACAGGATATTTCCTGCATCCTTATCAAATAATTTGGAATATCTGTCCATTGAATCATCGATTTTGTTCATCACATCCACAATCTGCTTGTCAGAGCCTTCCTCCTGTGATTTTTCAAATAATATATCATACATAATCTGAAGGAAATTGTTTGAGGTTGCCCTTCCGTCACTAAGGATTGTCTTAGCTTCCCTGAATGCTCTTCTGAAGTGTCTTTCCTGAATATAACCATTAGTCGGAATATTAACCAGTCTTCTGATTTCATTGAATGCCATATAATGAGGATTTATTTTAGGCTTGATTACATTTACATCCCCATTTGGAAATTCTGCGCCTTTATATTCCCCATGCATGTCAAAAACAAATACCGGAACGCTGTATGACAATAACTGGTCAATCAGTACTGACACAGTATTTGATTTACCTGCACCAGTCATAGCCAGAATTGCAAGATGTCTTGACAAAATTGGATTTGCATCGACATTGACATCAACATCACTCTGATTTACAAGACAACCTAATTTTAATGGATTTCTGACTTCAAAGATGTCTTTTAAAATGTCTTTGTCTGCAAGTCTGATTTCAGTTCCCGGAAGTACAGGTGTTCTCGGCAGTTTCAGATTATCGTTGACATCTCCAAGAATTTTAACCTTTCCTCTGATGTAGTTTTCATCCACACCAATTCTTGAAATTTTTTGAATAGCTTTAAAATCATTGATGTCAACATTTAAAGCGTCATTGCCTCTAATTAAATTTTCAATCATGCCTAAAACCTGTTTTCCATCATATTCAATAGTAACATATTCACCGACTTTAGGCATTTTATCTGAAATGAATGTTACTTCAGTAAGTGAGGTTTCCCCTACACAAATTCCAACTACCATGACATCACTTCCCTATTGGTTGTTTCATAAATTTTTGCTATTTTTAACAGTTCTCTAATATTTCTATCTGTAATTACAACATCATTGTGAGCCTTATTCAATAAATACGGATATCCCTGAACAGACAGCACGTTTATTTTTTCAATTATTCTAAATACTTCCTGTTTGGATGCCCGGTAAGGCAATTCCACTTTCAAAACGTTTTTGTTGTCCTGCAGTCTGACATAAAATATGGTAAATGTCAGTGATTTGAAAAAGTCATTATAATATGGAAACGGAGCTTTTTCATAAACCTTAAAGTCATTTTTGATTAGAGAAATACCCTGTTTTTTGGTATTTTTGTCCAGAAATGCAATATCCGGAATATTCCAGTGAAAGAGTGAATTATCCGAAGAAGTTTTTGAAATGGAAATAATCTTTTTTCGGTACTGCAATATTTCCTTTAAAAGAATGATTTTTTCAATTGATGCCAAGTGGAGATTGTACTCCTCCTGCTTATTTGAATTTTCGCTCCTTGGAAGTTCAATCAGTTTTAAAGAATCCTGAATTTCCGGAAATGTCAAACCATAACGATTAATCTTAAGTCTTCGTTCAAATTCATTTCTTAAAGAATCATCAAGATTGTTTCTGATTTTATCAGGTAATTTTGCTCCTCGTGGAAATGCATTTTGCAAATCTCCTAAAATGGAGCCATCAAACATGTAATAATCAACATTATATTCCTTAATAGCTCTTAGGGCACATTTCAACTCATATATCGCCATATAATTTCCCAAAATCTCATCCAGAAATGAAACATGGCCAATGTCAAAAATATCTGAGTCATCAATTTTTTTGATTTCACCATCGTAAATTATGGATTCAGCTCCGACAGCACAGAAATTGGTTGTGAGAAATTTCTTTTTATTGAAACTTCCGTCTCCGGCTGCAATTATAAAATCATCAGAGCTTTCCTTGATATCTCTGTCAAACCATCTTCCCTCAAGCAGATCTTCGGGATTGGTTTCTGATTCGAAATCATGGATAAATCCTCTTTTAGCGATGGCTTTTTCATATAGTGAATTTAACATAATATCTACCTAAATTATAATTATGTTAATGGTGTTATAAAAAAATTTAGAGAGAGCAGTTGATAACTACTCCATTGAAGCTTTTTTGATAGCTCCGGTCAATTCTTGAATTTTAGCTTGAACATCATCAACTTCTTCTACTACAGTACCAGTTACAATGACGTCTCCACCGGCTTTAGCAGCAGTATAAGCTGCTTTTGCATCACGAATTCCACCGCCGACAACAATTATCATGTCTTCAGTTGCTCTTTTAGTGTATGCAATCATTTCCGGAGGAATAGGTTTGTCTGCACCGGAACCTGCTTCAAGATAGAAGAACTTGTATCCGAACATTTCATGTGACATTGCATAAACTGCAGGTATTTTCGGCTTGTTTCTCGGTACAAGTTTAGCGTCTCCAACCCAACCGACAGTTCCGCCAGGTTCAACGACCATATATGCCATTGATAAAATCTCGCTTCCTGATGCTTTAACGGTTGGTGCTGCAATAGACTGTGCACCGTTAATCCAGTACTGATTTGTTGAGTTAATGTAACTCATGAAAAATATTGCATCAGCATGTTTGCTTACGCTGCTGGTATTTCCAGGGAAAATAATAATTGGAACTGCAATGTTTTCAGACAATATTTTACATGTATTGTCTACATCATCACCGTTAACAGTAGATCCTCCAATCATAATCCCGTCAGTTCCGCCTTCTATAGCCTGAGTTGCTATTTCCAATGCTTCTTCTGGTGTCTGTTCATCAGGATCAATTAAAGTAAAATGAATTTTTCTTGTTTTTAAAATATCACGAATGTAATTTTCAACGTCTTTCATAAAAATAAATTTGTTAAAAATGATATATTAAATTAATTGTTAAAAAAAGTGGTTTATAAATTTTTAAAGAGAGTTTTTGAAAAACTCCCCAAATGTTCAATGAAAAAGAATAAATCTATCCTCTAGGTTCTTTAGCTTTGTATCTTAAACCTTTGTAACCGCATTTTCTGCAGGTAGTAGCACCAGCAGGGTTACGAGCGTTACATTTTAAGCAGATTTTTACATTGAACATTCTGTTTTCTGCTACTTCAAATCTTGCCATTAACAACTCCTCCTATAATCATGAAAATTTAATAATAATAAAAATTGTTATGAATCAAAAGCAATTATCACTCATCATAACTATTAATTAATTATATTAACTTAATAGTATTTAAAGGTTTAGTAAAAACCCCCAAAATAATAAAAAATTGTTAATCAAATCTTAACAATTTTTAAGTCACCATTTTCACAAAATTAGAAAGATTTCTGAAAGTTATTTATCATGTTTTAACAAACAGATTCGGTCAACATGATAGGATTGGTTTTTGATTAAGCGTCTTTACCTAATCATAATTCCAATCCAGGTTAACCTTGAGTTTATACAATTTAACATTGCCCTTATTGATTAATATAACTTTTCAATCAGCCGCTGAAATCATAGGCAGTATATCCTCTATCACCACTGGAAGAGCCTCCACTACTTGATCCGTAGCCTCCATAACTCCAACTGTCACCACTGGTAGTGTATGAAGTATCAGTTGAATAATATGAATTTGATGAAGATGATGAAGACGATGAATCTGAAGTAGATGAACTTGAATAAGAACTTACATCTCCAATGGCACTTTGGGTTTCCTCAACTGCATTTACAACATTGGAACCTGTACTAACGTTGTCAAATTTAAACTTATCTGTAGGATTGTGGAACTTGAGACTGTTCCAGCATGCCATTAGAAGATTCTTGTTTGTAGACTGCAGCATGACAGTGTTGTTGTACTCGAGATTTTTGACAAATATTGAATAAGTACCATTTTTTTCATAGACAACAACATTACCTTCCTTGATTTTTTTGGAGTCTGATTGTGTTGAATTTTTAAGAGCATTCATTTTAGATATACTTGATTTTTTTGATATATTAGAATTACAGCTGGTAACGTTAATACCATTTTCATTATCTACATAATGGAAAATACCATCCTTATCTGCATTGGATGATGCATTATCCTGAATTGGAACATTCATGTATGCAGATTTGCTCAATACTATAGTAGTCTGATTCATGTCTACTGTCGGAGTGCTGAATAAAAAATAACCTCCAAGAGCAGCAACAGCCACGACAACAACAGCTACGATTAGAATAACTTTTTTAATATCCATTTTACCACCACTCAAAAATTCAAAGCTCAGCTTCACCCTGAGCTATAACCCTATCATTAGCATCAATCAGGTTTACTTCAACTCTTTTAATGTCCTTAGTGCCTGAAACATCAGAACCTAACAGATAACCATCATTGACTCTCTGAATATCTGATATTTCAGTTTCAGTAGTATTTACCAGATTACCTGTCTTGTCATAGAAATCACAGGAGACAACATACTTTCCGGTCGGCTCTGGAGAAATTATTCCACCTACAAAATAGGAATAATTCCAGGAGTATCCTTTTTTGCGCACATCATCTACATGAAAATCAGTGACGTTAATTTTTACATCCCCCGGATTTAAAGGCACCGTATTTTCATCAGCTGCCTGATCAACAAAAGTCATGTATGCAAAAATACATGCGATAACCACAACAATTAATGCAATGGCAGCGATAATTGGTTTTTTATGTTTTTTAACAATGTAAGAAAAGCTTCTTTCCTTTGACTTCTGCTGCTTGACCAGACGTGAAACGGTTAAAACCAACTCATCAAATTTTGATTCAACATCTTCATGAGCATCAATAAGTTGATTATCCTCCATGAAAAATGAAAAACCGCCTTCAAATTTGGAATCATCAATCTTATAAATCAGAACCGGCATATCCTGTGAAAATGCAAAGTCAACTTCAGTGTTGACAATATTTGAATCCTTTGAAAATTGAGAGTATATCAAAAGCATTACCTTTGATTTGTCAATTGCACTATTAATCTCATCAATAATATCATTTACACCTACATCCCGACTTTTAATCCAACAGGACAAAGCGTTCTTTTCCAAAACACTGCAAATTTTATTTGCAATTTCCAAGTCATTGGAATCATAAGAAATATAAACATCATGACTCATTACTTATCACCAACCTACTGTCTGACAAAATTACTGCTTTGTGCACTGCCCAATACCTTACCTGAACTGTCACGAAGCTCCAGTGAAACTTTAACTGCAGTATCCTTGTCACCGTAATATATTCCTAAGGTATTGCCTTCAATGTCTCCTACCTTAGTCTCATTGCTCATTATAACTTTACCTGACTCATCCAAAAAGTCAATGTGAATCACATTTGATGAATCGCTTGCATTTGAAGATACAGATCCAAATACGAAATATGAGTATTTCCAGGAATAACCTTTGGAAGTGTCATTATCCATCTCTATGTAATCAATGGAAACCGTCGGCTGTGAAGAGTTTGAGTCATTAGAATTAACACCCGTTCCAGTAAATGCAACAAAACCAACAACAGCTATCAAAATAATTGCCGCAACTGCAATTATATGATATTTATGTTTATCGAAAAAACTGTCATCATCATCATTTCCCGGAACCTGGACAAAATCGCCGCCAGGACGTTGACCTTTGATTAAACGGCGTGCTCCACTAACGACATCATCATATGAATCTTCAGGATTAGGAAATGCATTCAACCATTGCTTATTTCTTAAAAAAGTTTCCATTTTACCTTTAGGTAATGAATCATCTATATTGATTGGCAAAATGCCCTTGTTGTTAATGTAAGCCTTTTGAACTTCTTTAATTACATATTTAGATGACTGGGAATTATCAGAAAATATCAAAACAACGATTTTTGCACTATCCAAACCAAGCATGATCTCTTCAGCATAATTTTCCCCAGGCCGGACATTTCTAGGAGCAATCCAGCATGAAAGACCATTATTTTCCAAATGACTACAAACATTCTCTGCAATTTCCTGGTCTAAAGACGAATAACTAATAAAAATATCATAATCCATGAATTCACCCTACTACTTAAAGATTTATCCAATCGAAATTACCTGAAAAATTTTATTATACTTTACAGTAATGTTATCAATTGAATAAAATCTAAACTACCTAAAAAAAAATTTTAAGTATTTTTATTCATCAATATAATACTTTATATTAAACATTAAATTTAAGTCATATAAAGTAAAAACTTTCATTAAGAATTTGAAAAAAAGAAAATAAATAAAAGCAAATTAATGCTTTTATTTTAAACCATGAGATGATTCTTTTCCATTATTTACTTTAGTCCACCACTTACCATACTTTTTAGCACTTGATTGGATTTTTAAAGTTGCTTTTCCAGTTCCAGAATACTTAACACTGGCAGGTTTTACAGTAACTGCATGTTTGCCCACTGCAAGCATGTTAGTGGAATAAGCACAAACTCCACTGGCCTTTGCAAATTTACCTGTAGTCAAAGTAACAGTTTTATAGTTTTTACCATCCTTAATCTTGATAGTAACTTTAATTCCGTTCAGATACTTTTTACCTGATTTGTCCTTTACAATAACGTTGATAGTTCCGCCTTTTTTGGCAGTTTTGGTGTTAACTATGATTTTAATTGGAGTCTGTTTAATTACTTTAACAGGAGTTGAAACTGATTTTACACTGTAACCTGCATGTGAAACAGATACGACAAACTTATAAGTGCCGACAGGCAAACCGGAAGTCTGATAATTAGTAACTCCTGCAGAATTAGTTGCTTTAAGATTATTCACAGTTTTATAAAGTTTATTTCCTTTATATATTTTTAAAACAGGTTTAATACCTGAAATAGCTTTTCCATCAGATCCCTTCAATGTAATAGACCATAATGTGGATTTCTTATAAGCAACTGTTTGTGATTTTTCAATATTTATTGTAGCAGTATTTTTAGCTACAATAACCGGAATCACCCTTTCAACAGAATTATAATTGTTGTTAACCGGCTGAGTAATGACTTTTAAAACATATTCCCCAACAGGCAAACCTGAAACACTGATTACATTACCATTACAAACCGGATTAACACTCTCACCCAGTATACTCATACTAGCAATATTACAGTTATCCAAAACAATTGCAGTAGAACCGGATTCAGAATACTTAAATGAAATATAATCCTCAATAAAAATAATATCAGAATCAATCTTATTTACAGTAATCGGCAATGTAGCACTGGTAGTCTTATGATTAGCATCAGGAATAGCTTCAACAGACAAGGTATAATTACCTGCATTCAAACCGGAAACACTGACAACATTATTGCTGTTAATGCTAACTAAAGCTTCAGGATGACCAACAACTTTAAGATTGGAAAGTGATACTGTACAACCATCCAAAATCAAAGTGGTTGAACTCTCACCGAGATAATCAAATACAATCGGATTGGAAAACCCAACTTTTGCACTAGCCTTATTGACACTAACACCAACAGTGCGAGTTACAGCATTATGATTGGAATCCGGAGTAGAAGTAATTCTTAAAGTGTAACTGCCCACAGCCAAATTAGAAACACTTACAACATTACCATTAATACGAATAACCGCCTCCGGATGATTATCAACCTTAATGTTTCCCAAAGTAACACTGCAGCCAGTCAATGTCAAGGTAGTAGACCCAGAACCTCCATAATCATAACTGATGGCCTTTGAAAATTTAACATCAGAATCAGCTTTGCTAACAGTAACCACAATAGTATTGGTAACAGCATTGTGATTGGAATCAGGAACTGAAGTGATTCTTAAAGTATAACCTCCAACAGACAAATTGGAAACGCTAACAACATTATTGTTTACACTGATTACTGCTTCAGGATGTCCATCAACACTGATACCCTCACGAACAATACCGCAACCGGTCAAAGTCAAAGAAGCAGAACTGGATTTGCCATAAACAAAAGATATGGCCTTGTCAAAACTGATTTTGGAATCAACCTTATTGACAGTGATTGTAGTAGTTTTTGTAACCGCATTATGATTGGAATCAGGAGCTGAAGTAATTCTTAAAGTATAACTGCCCACAGGCAAATTGGAAACAGTGATTTCATTGTTGACAACACCGATGAAAGCTTCAGGATGACCATCAACACTAACACCACCATAAACGACACTTCCACCATTGACATTCACATTAGTTGAACCAGACTCACCATAACTGAATGAAACAGGTTTAGCAATAGTAATAACAGAATCCACCTTATTTACAGTAATACCCACAGTTCTTGTAACTGAATTGTGATATTCATCAGGAGTGGATACGACACGCAAAGTGTAACTGTCCGCAGCAAGACCAGAAACAGTAATCTTATTGCCGCTCACAACAATAGAAGCTTCAGGATGGCCATCAACACTAACCTTCTCACGAGTGACAGTACAACCCTCTAAAGTTAAAGTAGTGGAACCGGATTTCAGATAATCAAATACGATCACATTATTGAATTTGATAACAGAATCATCCTTACCCGCAGTGGAAATCACAATGTTTTGCAATTCTGCAATTGGGAATTCCTTAAAACCGCTGGAATCCACACTTGCCACAACACCATAAGTGCCCGGATCAAACATCAAAGGCACACTCACAAAACCACTTGAATCAGTAGCAACAGTTGTCTCATAACCATTCGGATTGAACTGCAACTTAACCGGAATGCTGCCGTAAACATCACCATTAGCCGGATTAACCAACTTAATATTCAAAGTCTTATTATTATTGGAAGTGGAAAGCTCAATAACACCGGAAATCTTAGAAATTACAATATTATCCTGTTCAACAGTATTAACATCAACATTTTGAGTAGTTACATAAGCCTTAACTGAATAATTGCCCGGTTCAAATGAAGACATGGAATATGCAACCATACCATTGGGATCTGTTGAAATATCAGCAGACTGATACAAATTACCGTTCAAATAAATATCCACATGAATCGGAACATCTCTTTTAGCATTATTATCAGAATCAACAACCTTAAATGACAAAGATTTATCGCCGTAATACTTACCATACGGAGTAACAGTCAAAGTGGCTCTATACATATTCACTTTAACGTTAATTTTTTGTGAAACTGCACTGTTAATAGAATCCCCTGCATAACTAACAATAACCTCATGATTGCCTAAACCACCAATATAATCATTAGCCGGAAAACTAACAACACCATCAGAAGAAGTAGTTCTGCTATAACTGTTACCATTTACACTAAAAGTAACTTGTTTTTTTGAAAGTGGGCCTGCTACATTTGACAGAGTAGCTCGAATAGTACACTGTTCACCATTTACTATGGAAAGGTCATCAGCAGACAATATTGTATTATAATGACAAATTACCTCTTTTGGAGTTACATCAAAAATTGAATCCACAATTTCATATTTTTCAGAGCCAGGGAATGTGATTGCTTCTTGACCATTATAATTTGAATTTGTGAAATTTGAATTTTTAATTATTGTGTTTTTTGTAAATCCAATATCTAATGAATTACCATATAATTCTGCAGAACAGCTATCAAATAAACAGTCTGAAATATTTAAATTAGTTGCAGGATTAACATGAATTGCACCACCAGTCATTTTTGCATGAGAATTTATAAACTCACTATTGGATAAATTAAAGTTAGTCACATCATTAATATAAAGTGAACCTGCAAAATTTCCAGAATCACTATCCTTGAAATACAAATCATTCAAATTGGCATTAGTTGTAGTTAAAATACATACTGAACCTCCTGTGAGATTTGAAGATGAATTTGAAAAATCACAGTTATCAATAATTACCTTTGGAACATTCCTGGAATAAACAGACCCCCCTTCCGTATTTGAATAAGAATCTGAAAAATTACAATCTGAAATAGTTAATAAGTTTCCAGTATTGACTACCCTTACAGAACCGCCAAATCCATTTGATTTACATGAATCGAAGTCACAACCCAAAATATTTACATTAGTGCAAGAATCAGATGAAATAGCACCCCCATCATTGACAACGGTAAAACATTCATAAAAATCACAGTCAATAATGTTTACATCTTTAACCCCAGAAATGTCCATAGCTCCACCATAAGTATGAGCTTGACACTTTTCAAAGTAACTGTCTTTAATTTTTAGATAATTTCCACCATGTGAGTAAATAGCACCACCCTCCCTGTTAGAGGATGCATTATAAAACACACAAGAATTAATTTCAACATCATTAACAGTACCATAAAATCCTATCTGACAATAATAGTTTTTTGAACCCTCAAATTTAGAATTATTAATTACAATATTATTTGAGTTAATAATATCAACATCAGCAGCCCCTTCTGAAGAAGTGGAACTTTTAAAAGTGGAATCTAAAATTTTAATATAGCTAGATCCTTCGTCCACATGAATTGCACCACCATTATTAGCAGAAGAGCCTACAAAATCACAATTTTTAATCATTATATTTGATGACTTGGAATCTATCCTAACTGAACCACCCATTAGGGCGGCATTATTATTGAAAGTACACTTTTCAATTGAATATCCATTTTTAATTGCACCCCCAAAATTTTTCGCAGAATTATTAATGAAATTGCAATTATAATAACTGCCCCATGCCACAGCACCACCAAAATCGTCTGCAGTATTTCCAATGAAAGTACAATATGTTAAAACACCTCCACTAACTGCACCACTATCAACAGATGCATGATTATTTTTAAAAGTACAATTTGATAATTTACCATCTGTATACTTTAGATAAATTGCACCTCCCCATTGTGCAGAATTACCTTCAAAATTGGAGTTAATTATATCAACAGAACTACTTTCATAACGTGAAATGGCGCCACCGTCTTGAGATGCAACATTATTTTTGAAAGTACAATTTTCAATTAATAACTCTCTTGAATTGTCTAGGATACGAATTGCACCACCATAGTTGGCGCGACAATTTATAAATGTTGAATCAATTATTTTTAAATTATTTGCACCTCTAGATACTATTGCACCCCCATTATCTGTGACTGAACATCCTTCAATAGTACAATTGATTATTTCACCAGAATTTTCTATACAAATTGCTCCACCAGAGCCATCTCCAACTTTACTATTTGTAAAATATGAATTTGTAATTTTACAATATGCAGTGCCGCTAATAAATAATGTTCCACCGCGATAAGCTGCATAAGACTTTAAAAATTTACAGTTATCAAAAATAACTTGGCCACTGTAAGCATCTATAGTGCCCCCATATCTACCATATCCATTTTTGAAAGTGATATTTTTAAATGTAACGATTGAATTTTCAATTCCAAAAATTCTATTATCTTCACCATCGAATGTTGCACCGTTGGTTCCTATAAATGTCAACTCTTTACTTATAGTATAATCATGAATTTTATATGTTCCACTTAATACAATTGTATCTCCTGCATTTGCACTTGAAATATCTGATTTTAACTGTGAAACGCTTGTTGGATAGTATGTAGCTGATAGAGTATTAGACTGATTATCCAATACTAAAACTTCATCAGATTCCTCAACAGAAGTTAATTTTGTAGTTTCATCATTTAAAATATTATCAGACATATCTTCAATAAGATCTACATCAGTAGCATTCAAATCACTTGCACTGACTGACGTTACAGTAAAAATACATAACATCACCAATATCAGAACAAATACATGTTTTTTATTAAAAATCCTCATTCCTCCTATAAAATTGAAAATAAAAAAATTTTATTCATTAAATATGAAATTATTTTTATTGAATATGTAATATAAGTCGTATAAAGCAAAAGCTTTCATTAAGAAACCCATATCGAATGATTAAAATAGCAACACTTCAAAAGATTAATTCAATAACTAATATGCAGGTGATTACAATTTCACTAAAAGACTTTAGACATTCACTCGAAGACAATACCGAAAAACTGTTATATGCAAGCAGATGGGTTCTCTCACCTATGTATATTCTGCTGATTGTGGTGCTTATCTTAATACTCATTAAGTTTGTAGGGGATGTGACCCGTTTCATTTCAATTATGGGTACACTGACAGACAATGAATGGATAGTTCAGGTTTTGGAACTTCTGGATTTGACTTTGGTGGCAAATCTGGTTTTGATTGTTGCATTTTCAGGATATGAGAATTTCATATCAAAAATTGATGTGGCAGACTCCCATATCGACCGCCCTTCATGGATGGGTAGGCTTGACTTTTCAGGACTTAAACTTAAGATTATCGGTTCTGTTGTTGCAATATCCCTTATAGAACTGCTGCAGGACTTTTTGAATACAACATCAAACATTGACCCGAATGTTGAATTTTGGAGAATTGCCCTTCATTTAACATTTGTTGCAACTGGCCTTGTATTTGCGGGAATGGAGATACTGTCCGAAAAAAGACATGAAATGAAAAACAAGGATCAATTTTCAGAGCTTGAAAATGATTTTTAATTTGCAGATTTAATCTGCAAAGATTTAAATTTTAAAATGAAAATAAAAAAAATAGAATAGAGGATTATTCCTCTGAATTAATACCTTTTTCAGCTAAAAATTCATTCTGAACCTTTACAACCTCAGCACTGCTGTCAGCTTCACTGTAGGCCTCAAGCAAATCATGATTCAATTCCAAAAAAGTATGACCCCATTTAAAGCCGTTCATCAAATCACGTGCTTCATCCTTAAAGCGGGTAATGTAAAGTGTTGCAGAAACCGCCTCAACTGTAGAGAGAATACATGCCTTTCCGTAGTTTACAGGATTTGTAGCAATGAGAAACGGCAGTGAGCGGTGGTATTTTGAAAGTGAAAAGAATTTTTTAGAACTTGACACTTCATTCCATGAACAGTCAAGCCCTACAATTCCTCTTCTGTGGACATATCTGTAGTCTTCATAGGATACAGCTTTTTCAGCATACGGATTTAAAACAATTGCTCCGGAAGGAACCTTATTGATATTATAGACCAATCGGCACTTTCCCATCTTGTCCATTTTGATTGAAGTGCATTTCTTCCTGTCGCATTCATCCGCATGAAAAACTGTAATCTTTACCATACTAACCTTCTAAAGCAGTTCTGTTTCCTGCTTTGTATTGATGAATAAGATCCATCTGCTGTGCAAATTCATCTTCAGTAAGTCCGAATTCCTCGTTGATTTTAGGAACATTTTTACTTTCTTTCAGAGATATGCTTTTAAGAAGTGGTTCGATGTATTCCTTATATGCAGGACTGAACATCTGACCGGTTGCATTCACATCTGAGTCTGCATTAAATATTGCATATATCAGATAACCCTGTTTTTGGCCTTGTGACTGACAGATGATAATATTCATTGTTTCATTGGCATTTTGAGTAGTATTGTTTCCAGGCATGGCCTGAGTGAAGTAAATATTCCATTCCTGGCCATTGAATGACCTTTCTTCAGGATTTGTAACACCCTGAAGCTCATATATTTCCATCAGCGCAGATGAGTTATCCACTGTTGAAATGTTATATGTAATATGATGCTGTTTATCCTCGTAGGAATGCATGAACTTTTGAGTGTCGTTGACAAGTTTTACGTCTCCTACAAAGTTTCCTTCCATAAATTCAGTTTTTAATGGACTGGTTTGTGTATTTTGAGTACCATTAAACATGCCAGTAGCAAAAGCATAGCCTGCAATGGCTATAATTACTACAATGACTGCTAAAATTATTATAATATTTTTATCTTCCATTATGAGAACTCCATAATTTATTTGTTTAATATTTTATCTAAATGGTGCAAGAATACCTTGACTTCTTCAAGTCGAGGATGAATTGCACAAAAAGAGCAGTTAGTTATCAAATGCTCTCGCTTATTCTTTATATATTGTCTATTGATATATTTTATATTTTATGTTCAAAATTAATTGGAATATAAAATAGATATTTTTGATGTGTTTTTTCATGTTAGATGAGTGTATTATTGTTAATGAAGGTTTGAAGGTTAAGTTGTATCCTGATAAGGTTATGAAGGATAAATTTAATCAGAGTCTGGGTAATGCTAGATTTGTTTGGAATAATTTATTAACAGAATACCAAAAAACCTTTGAATTATTTAAACAACATGGTTATACAAAGCTAAAATGCAATCAAACAACATTCAATACAATGTTAACAATGTTGAAAAAGGAATATCCATTTTTATATGACAGTGAATCTAGCACATTGCAGCAGGTCTATCGTGACTTAATACGTTCATTTAATGGA